>JAAZDA010000095.1 GCA_012512995.1 Clostridiales bacterium
CGCGACGACTGCCATATCCAAACCACTATTGAACATGTCTTCATGCAGCCGATAACTTTCTCTTACAAGTCTTGAAATGTGATGTCTTACTACACTGTTTCCGACTTTCCGGCTCACGGAAATTCCAAGTCTGTTCTTACCCGTTTCGTTGCCACACACATACAGAACGAGATATGAATTTACATAGGATCTTCCGCACTTATAACATTTCTTAAAGTCTTCGTTTCTCTTGAGCGAATTTTTCATATATTTTATTCTGTTTTCCTGCGAGATAAACTCACCGTTTAATTAAAAATGCCAGAAAAGCATATACGCGGCTTTTCTGGCTAAACCTTTCGCAAATAGCCGCTCAGGCATAGAGACAATTAAACAGTCAGTTTCTTTCTGCCTTTTAATCTTCTTGCTGCAAGGACTTTTCTTCCGCCCGGAGTAGACATTCTTGATCTGAAGCCATGTACCTTCATGCGCTGCCTTCTCTTGGGCTGATATGTCATTTTTGATTGTGCCATCTCAAAACACCTCCTTATCATAAACGAGGATCCGACCCTGCCGGATACACGTTTCTCATTTTTTCCTGCATATAATATGTAATAACTTTTGCGGTCCGTGTGGTGGACAGCTTTTTTATTATATATAAACCGCGATTTACCGTCAAGCAGAAAGTGCGTATTCTCGCAGATTCCGGTGTATTACCATGTATCTTTCAGTGCATAATTCTCTCTCTGATTTTCATTCTTCCCATATATTGAAAAAATAAATTTTCGTTTCCCACATTTTGTGGTGGAAAATGTGGATTGGCTGTCCACATGTTAATTTTTTCTATCCACAATTTGTGAATAAGTTGTGGATAACAAGCTCATAAACTTGTTTTGACGATCCATTTTAGACTGAATTTACACAGAATTTTCACAAATTTAATCGTTGATAAACAAGTCAAAACTTATACACATTTTCACAAGTGCATAAATTATAATAGGTTTTTACTATTTATTAGTCACCTGTATGGCAGTTTGAACTTAATTTTTGCTTAGTGTATTATAGTGGCATCGCCGATTTATGATTCATAGAGAAATATAATTATTATTGGGGGCGGCATCCATTTTTTCATTCGTTGGAGTCGTCTTTTTCTATCTGAACTCATCGGCATCACTTATATTAAGAAGAGGTTTTTACAATGAGTGTCAATTTAATTTCAAATGAAGAAGTGTATGGGCATCTGGTTCGGCAGTGGGATATGATCAAGGATCATATTTTCAAAGAATATAAACTGACAGCAATCTCATATAAAACCTGGATTCAGCCGCTTACTATCGACAGCGTGAACGGCACGGTCGTAAATATTCTCATTCATTCTGATCAGACTTATATGAAGCAGTACATCACAGAAAGGTACTGCACTTATTTTGAAGTTACCATAACAGAAGTCCTCAACACATCGGAAACTACCGGTGAACTTAATAATGACGGACCGGATTACAGTGTTGTCTTTCTTCTTGATAATGAATCTTCTGTTTCTTATGTTGAAAAAGAAGAACCTGTTGAAAAGAACAGGAATTCAGTTTATGTCGAATCAAATCTTAATCCCCGCTATCGTTTTGACACTTTCATAGTCGGCGGAAATAATAAATTTGCCCAGTCAGCCTGCCTTGCAGTCGCTGAATCTCCCGGACAGGCCTACAATCCGCTGTTTATTTACGGTGGCGCCGGACTCGGCAAAACTCATCTTATGCATTCGATCGGTCATTATGTCCTTGAAAATGACCCTAATAAAAAGGTTCTTTATGTGACGTCGGAACAGTTTACAAATGAAGTAATAGAGAGCATAAGGTCAAGAAATACAGCTTCAATGTCAAGACTTCGCGACAAATACCGCACTGTTGACGTACTTCTTATAGATGATATCCAGTTCATCATAGGCAAGGAATCAACGCAGGAAGAGTTTTTCCATACATTTAACGAGCTGCATTCCGCCGGCAAACAGATTGTCCTTTCATCTGATCGTCCGCCCAAGGAAATGGAAACACTTGATGAACGCTTCCGCTCACGTTTTGAATGGGGCCTCATCGCTGATATTCAGCCGCCCGATTTTGAGACCAGAATGGCAATTCTCCGCAAGAATTCTGAGAATCAGTCCAAACATATTGATGATTCTATTCTTGACTATATTGCTACGAATATTAAATCCAACATCAGAGAGCTGGAAGGCGCTTTCAATAAAATGATTGCTTACTCACGGCTTAATAATGTAGAAATAACTCTTGATACAGCCAAAGAAGCTCTCAAAGATATCGTTTCTCCTGAAAACGGAAAAAATGTAACTCCTGAGACTATTATTTCTACTGTCTGTGAACACTACAATGTACGTGAAGCTGATGTGGAAAGCAGGAAAAGAAGCTCAGAATTTGTTTTGCCCCGCCAGGTAATAATGTATATTCTTCGTGAAAACACTGATCTGACTCTTGAGCGTATCGGTAAATATCTTGGCAATAAAGATCACACAACAGTTATGCACGGTGCAGACAAGATCAAAGACGATATCAAAACAAATGAAGAACTCAGGAGTAATATTTCTTTTATCATAAAAAAACTGAATCTGGGTACAAGATAAACACAAAACACACAATGAAGACCGGTGTTTTCCACACCGGTCTGTTTGTATTAATGCCCCATAAAATGTATAATAGTAAAGGTTAAGCACAAATTTCCGATGCTTAATACTACTACTTCTGTTTTATCTTTAATCTTTACTTTTCTGTAAAGAAAAGAAGGGGCCTTACACAAGGAGTCAATCTTATGAAAATCACAGTAAGTGAAAGTGATCTTGTAAATGCGATCAATACAGTATACAGAGCTGTACCATCAAAGACGACTATGAATATTCTTAAATGCATCCTTATCGATGCAGCTGGTCAGAAGATTACTTTTATCGCTAACGATATGGAGCTTGGTATTCAGACTTCTATCGAAGGGACGATCGAAGAAAAAGGAATAGTTGCTGTAGATGCTGATATTCTCTCAGGCATTGTAAGAAAACTGCCTGATGGAGATGTTTTGATTGAAACTACAGATAAATCACAGGTCAGGATCAAATGCGGAAGTGCTAAATTTGAAATCGGTTGTAATGACGGTCTTGAGTTTACAAGACTTCCTGAGATTGAGAAAAATGAAGGAATAAATGTTTCTGAGTTTACATTCAGAGAAATAATTAACAGAACGATTTTCTCTATTTCTGACAATGACAGCAATAAGCTCATGACTGGTGAACTTCTTGAAATCAAAGACGGAAATATGAGAATCGTGGGACTTGACGGTCATCGTATAGCAATTAGACGCACGGAACTCAACGGCTCATACAGTGACAGAAGCGTTGTTATTCCCGGCAAAACTCTCGGAGAGGTCGCAAAGATTCTTCCCGGAGATATGGATAAACAGGTATCGATCTTTTTCACGAATAAGCAGGTTCTTTTTGAGTTTGATGAGACCCTTGTCGTTTCACGGCTGATTGATGGTGAGTATTTCAGGATAGATCAGATGTTGTCGGACGATTATGAAACAAAGATGACAGTAAACAGACAAGAGCTTCAAAGCTGCATAGACAGAGCTCTCCTTCTTGTAAGAGAAGGTGATAAGAAGCCGGTAGTCTTTTCTGTAACACCTGCAAACGTAGAGATAATGATATCAACAGATCTTGGAAGAATGGACGAGAATATAGTCTGCAACAGTGAAGGCCGTGAAATAATGATAGGCTTCAATCCAAAGTTCCTTCTTGATGCACTCAGGGCTATTGATGATGAAGAAATCGACATGTATTTCGTAAATCCCAAGGCGCCTTGCTTCATCAGGAACACAGAACAGACTTACAATTATGTTGTACTGCCGGTCAACTTCACGACAGTCTGATACAAAGAGGTCAATGATGGTAAACGTAAAGATCAGGGATGAGTTTATAAAACTGGGTCAGGCCATGAAGCTTGCCGGTTTCGTCGATTCCGGTGCAGAGGCCAAAGAGGTCATTGAAGAAGGAAAAGTCACTGTTGCCGGTGAAGTTGAGACAAGACGTGGAAAGAAACTCAGAAATGGCGACACTTTTGCATATGACGGGAAAGAAGCTGAAATCTCAGCACCTGCGGCAACAACGGAGACAAAATAAGACTGAATGTATATTCAATCGCTTGAGTTATCAAATTTCAGAAATTATGAATCCCTGAATGTATCCTTCTCCGAAGGCACGAACATCATATACGGTGACAATGCACAGGGCAAAACAAATATTCTCGAAGCTCTGTATATGATATCAATCACGAAGTCATACCGTGGGCAGAATGACAAGGATCTGATACGCTTCGGTCAGGATGAAGCGCATATCAGGTCATACATCATGAAGAAGGAAATTGACTATCAGGTCGACATGCACCTTCGGCGCGGGAAAGCTAAGGGAATCGCAATCAACAGCCAGAAGATCAAGAAGGCGTCAGATCTTATAGGTCTGCTCCACATAGTCTTCTTTTCTCCCGATGATCTTCGGATCATCAAGGACGGCCCGGCGCAGCGGCGAAGATTTATGGATATGGAGCTCTGCCAGCTCGACAGGAAGTATCTGAGCGACATGAGCCGTTACAACAGGATCCTCGAACAAAGGAACCGCTTATTGCATGATATTTTCTTTGACCAGCGACTTGCTGATACATTGAGCATCTGGGATGAACAGCTGGTCGATTACGGAATGAGAATAATCGACAGGCGTTCGGAATTCATGAAGAACGTCAACGAAATAGTCGGAGACATTCATGAGAACCTCTCAGGAGGACGTGAGCATATGACCGTGACATATGAACCCGATGTGACATCAGATCAGTTCGCGGCAAAACTTAAGAAATCCCGCGAGCGCGACATCCGTCAGAAAATGACGACGGCAGGTCCTCACAGAGATGACTTCTCGTTTGTAGACAACAAGATAGACCTGAGGCAATTCGGTTCGCAGGGACAGCAGCGCACATGCGCCCTGTCGCTCAAGATGTCGGAAATAGAACTTGTAAAGAACATTATCGGTGATAATCCTGTACTCATGCTCGATGATGTTCTGTCTGAGCTCGACTCGGGGAGGCAGAATTATCTGCTTGAGAGTCTGGGCGGAATACAGACATTCATAACGTGTACGGGGCTTGATGAATTTGTTAAGCACAGGTTTTCAATAGACAGACTTTTCAAAGTAGAAAACGGACAGATCGCTGAAGATAATGGAAACAGCATCGCCGGGAAATAGGACGGAGCAGAAAACGCTCCGCCATGGAGGATCCATGACAGATCTTAATCTTGATGAAAATGACAAAAAGGCCAGAAATCTTCTTGAAGAGATAAACAGGCAGCCAGTTGAAGGCGGTTCTGCGCCTGAAGGACAGGCTGCGGTTTCTTCAGAAGGCGAACAGACCGGCGAAAGTCAGCACGGCGAGGAAGTCGTAGAGGAATACGCAGAGAATCAGAAGACGTATAAGGATGACAACGTCAAAGATACGACTGATGTCAATAATTACACGGCAGATGATATTCAGGTCCTCGAAGGACTTGAGGCTGTAAGAAAACGTCCCGGTATGTATATCGGCACGACATCATCGAGAGGTCTTCATCACCTTGTTTACGAGATCGTCGATAACTCAGTAGATGAAGCTCTCGCAGGTTTCTGCACACATATTGAAGTCACGGTCCATCCTGATAATTCCATAACTGTAAAGGATGACGGCCGCGGTATTCCCGTGGGAATCAATCACAAGACAGGCAAGTCCGCACTCGAAGTTGTTTTCTCGATCCTTCATGCCGGCGGCAAGTTCGGCGGTGGCGGATACGCGGTCTCAGGTGGTCTGCACGGCGTAGGTTCGTCCGTCGTGAATGCGCTCTCGACACGTTTCGACGTCTCAGTTAAGCGTGAAGGTTTCACGTGGAACATGTCATTCACCGACAGCGTTCCTAATGCTCCGCTCGCAAAGGGGGAGCCGAGTGAAGAAACCGGAACCACCATCACGTTCTGGCCAAGCGCCGAAATCTTTGAAACGGTCGAGTTTGACTACGAAACGCTGCGTACGCG
>JAAZDA010000011.1 GCA_012512995.1 Clostridiales bacterium
GCCTATCCCGCCCATCTTGCGCATCTGGCTCATACTGTCAAGGTAATCGTTGAAATCAAACTTTCCCTTTCCGGCGCGAGAAGCCATATCACGGCTTTTTGCTTCATCCCCATCACCGATCGAGGCTTTTGCCTTATCGATCAATGTGAGCACATCCCCCATCCCCAGTATTCTTCCAGCCATACGGTCCGGATAGAACTGTTCGAGATCTGAAAGCTTTTCTCCCATGCCGACATAAAGTATCGGCTTACCTGTAACTGCCTTTATGGAGAGAGCTGCACCGCCTCTGGTATCACCGTCGAGCTTTGTAAGAATTACCCCGTCGATACCGACCTTTTCATCGAAAGTTTTAGCGACGTTTACAGCTTCCTGGCCAGTCATTGCATCGACCGTGAGTATGGTCTGATTTACCGTCACAGCTTTCTTTATGTCAGAAAGCTCATTCATCATTTCATCATCTATCTGGAGGCGGCCCGCTGTATCAAGGATCACTACGTCAAAACGATTTTTGCCCGCATGTTCAAGTGCCGCTTTCGCGATATCGGCAGGCCTGTGGTTATCTCCCATCGAGAAGACTTCAGCTCCTACCTTTTCTCCGTTGACCTGCAGCTGTTTTATAGCAGCCGGTCTGTAAACATCAAGTGCTGCAAGTAATGGTTTCTTACCTTTTGTCTTGAGCTTTGCAGCGATCTTCGCGGCTGTAGTTGTTTTGCCGGCGCCCTGAAGGCCCACCATCATTATGACTGTTATAGCACCGCCGGTCTGAAGTGCGATCTCTACGGTCTCAGAGCCCATCAGAGATGTGAGTTCTTCATTGACTATCTTAATTACTGACTGAGCGGGATTGAGGCCGTTCATAACTTCCGAGCCGATAGCTTTTTCTTCAACAGAAGATGTGAACTGTTTGACTACCTTATAGTTGACATCAGCCTCGAGCAAAGCCATTCTGACTTCCTTAAGTGCCGTTTTTACGTCATCTTCGGAAAGTTTTCCTTTGCCGCGGAGCTTAGCGAATGCATTGCTCAGTTTATCTGTAAGACTCTCGAATGCCATCAGGCAAGTTCCTCTTTTATCTTTGCTGCAAAGACCCTCAGGTCCTCATTGTTGTCATTAAGAGCTGATTTTTCGGCTTCATTACAAAGTTCCTCTATTCTGCCGAATTTCTTCACCAGCATCAGCTTCTTCTCAAATTTCATCAGAATACCGGTTGTCCTGCGGACCAGGTCATGGACAGCCTGCTTACTTATTCCTTCTGCTTCAGCTATCTCATTCAGGGAATAGTCATCATACACGACCATCTCATATATCTTCTGCTGATGCTCTGTGAGGAGCGTCCCATAAAAATCATACAGAAGACCCTGTGTGACTATCTTCTCAGTTTCGTCGGTCAATTCTCCCAACTCTGCCACCCGCCATGCTGCTAATATCTTACGCACTTCATAAAAACAGATGTGCCTGATAAAAGACACATCTGTTATAATATCCGCACTATGCCGTGCTGTCAAGTAAAACTTCTTTACCTGTCAGGTTCTGTGACATTCAGATCAAGATTTACCCTGCCGTCAATGCCATCTACTTTTCCGCCTGATGAATACTGCCAATAAGTGAACCTGTAAGGATAATATATAGAATTTCCCTGATCTGACACCCACTTGACTTCATCCTCAAGTTCAGTGAGATCAAGCATCATTGTATAAGTTGTTACGGATGCCATGACAACAGGATCATATCCGGCTTCCCTGACTTTATCGATGACGGTGAGCAGCCTCGATGTCCATTGTGATCTGCTCTGTCCTGTTGTTCTGTCTTCACCGGCCGGCATGGAGACAACAATTGCTACAGGTCCGTCTATGTATTCAATTACTCCATCCAGTTTTTCTATAAGCCAGTCTGCATCATCCACAGCTTCATCATCACTGTTGCAGAAAAGTCTGTAATACACACCTGTCTTTATTCCGTTTTCAGAAGATCCTGTGATGTTTGTCCTGTACGCAGTGTCGGCTGTGAGATTTCCATCCTTATCACGACCGCCGATCTTGACAAAACTGAAGTCGACATCATCGGCTGCTACTTTTTCCCAGTCTATCTCTCCTGAATCACCGGAAACATCTATCCCCTGACTTGTTTTGACTGATGAATCTGATCCTTTGTACTGCATCCTGCCATCTTCATCCAGTGCAAAATCATCAGCAGTAAATGTGCTGGTTGCGACATTCTCCTTAATCGGATAGAAATAGTATTTTTCCCCGTTCTTTACCACGAGATCGTCCGGAAACAGGCGTCTCAGCATTGTGGTAGTACTCTCTCCTGATTCAAGAGAAGTCTGGATCTGCTGGAGCATACCGGTGCGTTCTTTTGATGCCGACGACTTCCTGGCAGCCTCAACTTCTGAGCTGAGTTCTTCTTCAGTATAAAGTTTGTCTTTTTCGCCCTCGACAGCATCTATTCTCTCATTGAGAGCAGTCAGATTCTTATTCGCACTGCGAAGCTTAAAAATAAGAATAACGCAGAGTGCAAGGATTCCCAGGATAATAGCGCACAGGAACAGGATGTTGACCAGATAGCCAGTACGTATTTTGTTTGGATTATCTTTCCCTTTATTATCAGATGAACTCACGCAGATACCTCTTTGTCACAAAGACAGCTGTTTCAGATTTCTGTCTGAACAACATTGGGACGATACCCTTCTTTTTCGAGCGCAGCCAGGATCTTCTCCTTGTGTTCTGTGCCGAATGCTTCAAGGGTGATCCGAAGTTCCACTGCCGCAGTCCTGTTGATAGAGACGAACTGATTGTGCTCAAGTCTTATGACATTTCCACCTTCTGATGCTATAACGCCGGAAACACGTGAAAGCTCACCCGGCTTATCAGGCAGAAGAACACTTACTGTGAATATCCTGTTCCTCAGGATAAGTCCGTGCTGTACAACGGATGACATTGTTATTACATCCATGTTGCCGCCACTGAGCACACATACTACTTTTTTGTCTTTGCAGTCAATATGACGAAGTGCCGCCACTGACAGCAGTCCTGAGTTTTCAACTACCATCTTGTGATTCTCGACCATATCAAGAAATGCCGTGACAAGTTCTTCATCTGCAACTGTCACCACATCGTCAAGGTTCTTCTGAAGATACGGGAAAATCTTTGAACCTGGAGTTTTGACAGCTGTGCCATCAGCAATAGTGTTGACAATGGCAGTGTCATTACCTTTCCTGCCTTGAGTGATTCTGTGAGGCAGGCAGCCCCTTCGGGTTCTACACCGATGACCTGAATATTTGGTTTGAGCAGTTTTGCCAGTGTGGAAACACCTGTTGCAAGACCGCCTCCGCCGATCGGCACAAGAATAATGTCCGCAAGCGGCAGCTCTTTAATAATCTCCATCGCAATTGTTCCCTGACCGGTCGCAACTGTGAGATCATCAAAAGGATGTATGAAGGTGTAGCCTTTTTCCGCAGCCAGCTTCAGTGCGTATTCACATGATTCATCGTAAATATCGCCAAACAGTATGACCTGCGCACCAAGCGCCTTTGTCCTGTTGACCTTTATGAGAGGAGTCGTCTTAGGCATGACAATGATCGCATTTGCTCCATATGCCTTTGCCGCATAAGCCACGCCCTGCGCATGGTTTCCTGCAGACGCGGTTATTATTCCCTTATCCCTGTCTTCCTTCGACATGGTTGAGATCTTATAATAGGCACCCCTGATCTTATACGCGCCTGTGCGCTGCATGTTCTCTGGTTTAAGATAGACTTTAGCGCCTGTCTGTTCGCTGAAATAATCAGAGAACAAAAGATCTGTTCTGAGAGTTACCTTGTTCACTGCCTCACATGCTTCCTCAAAAGCAGGAAGTGTCAATGGTTTACTGCTCATCTGTATTTTCCTCCTTATTATCGAACAACGCGTCCACAAACTCATCCGGATGGAATCTCTGAAGATCATCCATCTTCTCACCTATCCCTATAAACTTCACTGGGATATCCAGCTCAGATTGGACTGCTATTGCAATACCGCCTTTTGCTGTTCCATCCATCTTTGTCAGAATAATGCCAGTAAGGTCTGTCACATCTGCAAACTCACGTGCCTGTGACAGAGCATTCTGCCCGGTAGTACCGTCAAGTACCACAAGGTTCTCGCGTATTGCCTCAGGATACTCCTTCGTGATTATCCTGTCCATCTTCCGGAGCTCTTCCATGAGGTTCTTCTTGTTGTGGAGGCGTCCCGCCGTGTCGCACAGAAGAATATCTGTTCTGCGTGCTTTTGCGGCCTGCACTGAATCAAAAATGACACTCGCCGGATCGGATCCCTCCCTGGCGCTTATCATGTCGACACCAGCGCGTTTTGCCCATTCTGAAAGCTGTTCGCCGGCAGCAGCCCTGAAAGTATCAGCCGCAGCTATCAGGACCTTTTTGCCCTGCTCCTTATATATCCCTGCGAGCTTTCCTACAGATGTTGTCTTGCCCACACCGTTTACGCCGATCACGAGCACTATGGCAGGGCCCTTTTCAAAGTCATATGCATGCTCATCGACTGTCATCTGCGCGCGGATATTATCAATAAGAAGCTGCCTGCACTCAGATGTCTCAGTTATGTGCTGTTCGCTTACCTGTTCCCTCAGTTCACTGAGTATCCTGTCGGTCGCGCTGACCCCGATGTCCCCCATTATCATTGTCTCTTCGAGACCTTCATAGAAATCATCGTCGATCTTCTGATAATCAGTAAAAACATGATCGAACCCGCCGGCAATGCTGTCACGTGTCTTCGCAAGTCCGGCTCTCAGTCTCGCAAAAAAGCCTTTCTTTTTGGGAGATTCCAGAGTTTCTTCGTTTTCTTTATTCTCAGTTTCCATTTTTACCACCAAATCAGTTCGTAAGTTCTTTATCAATAAGATTTACACTAACAAGTGTCGATACACCCTTTTCCTGCATTGTAATACCATACAGGCGATCCGCTCTGTCCATAGTTCCCCGTCGGTGAGTTATGACAATAAACTGTGTGTGATCAGAGAGTTTTCTCAGGTAATCAGCAAATCGTCCAACATTGCTCTCGTCGAGCGCCGCCTCTATCTCGTCCAGAAGACAGAACGGAGATGGCTTGAGGTTCTGTATTGCAAAAAGGAGTGCAATAGCTGTCA
>JAAZDA010000096.1 GCA_012512995.1 Clostridiales bacterium
ATGATTTGTCTGCTGTTACAGCAGCAGGTTTAATATTATCCATATATTTCGCAAATTCGCCCGTTAATGTGCCAGTAGTCGCATATTCATAAAGAGCTTTTATGTAAGGATACAGGTTTCCAGAGCGAACAGGATCGTAATCTGCTGGATTGGTGATGGTCCATATTGCATGCTGAGTATAATTGCCGTAGGTAAGGGGATTGTTTGTATTCAGCAATGCGGATAGGCCTAGAGCATACGTTGGAGAGCCGGCATACATTATTCTTGTCAGCTGAAGCGCTTTATCTGCAATATCCTGCGGCAGATTTTCACTTGTATTAACACTTCCAAAATATGTATCGTCCGTTGGCCATATACTGCGATCATCTACGCAATATGCCCAATAGGTCTTCTGTGGATCAGCTCCCGTATCCAGCACCTCAATGCCCGATAATAAAGGATTATCAGGATTGTTCGTAATCTGATACCGATTCCCATCCGTTACAGTGACTGTGAGCGTTGGAAGGGTGACGCCATCATTCAGTGCATAATAGCCTTCAGGAAGAGTGGCATAAAAGACATAATCTCCCACTGCTGACGGATTATAAGTATCACTGCTCCAAGTCACAGCAGGCGTCTCTGTTGTATCATCACTCAGCACTACCTTAAGTGTTGACGGAAGATTCAAAGCCGCTGCAGCAACTCCCTTCTTAATATTTACGCTTGAAGGATTTGGAGCTGAAATCGATGTAATCGTTTTTGTTTCCGCGTTGACAGATACTGGGATGATACTGGAAATAATCATGAAGCAGGAAATCATTCTGACAATCATTTTTTCTATTTTTCGCATAACAAAAATACTAAACTTATAAAATATCGCTTTCAATAATTCTGCTCAAAAAAAACCAAAAATCCAAAAAGCATAATAAAAGGTGCCTGACCATATAGATCTAAGCACCTAGATAATTACTCTACTGTTACTTTAACGCCAGGTCCCATTGTTGTGGAAACTGTGACACCCTTTATGAATACGCCCTTAACTGTATTCGGACGTGCCTTTACTACTGTGTCATAGAGAGCCTTGAAGTTCTGTGCAATCTGTTCATCAGTGAATGAAACTTTGCCGATCATGACATTCATGTTTCCGTCTTTGTCTACACGGTATTCAACTTTTCCTTTTTTGATTTCTTCAACAGCCTTCTTAACATCCATAGTTACTGTTCCAGTCTTTGGATTCGGCATCAGTCCCTTAGGTCCTAAAACCTTACCCAAGCGGCCTAACTGACCCATCATATCCGGAGTAGCAACGATGATATCGAAATCGAACCAGCCGCCCTTGATCTTATCGAGGACATCTTTTCCGCCGACAATATCAGCTCCTGCTTCTCTTGCTTCATCTTCTTTAGCTCCCTGTGCAATAACAAGGACCTTCTGAGTTTTGCCTGTTCCATTAGGAAGAACCATTGCTCCGCGGATGTTCTGTTCTGCCTGACGAGGATCTACATTCAATGCGAATGAGACTTCAATCGAAGAATCGAACTTCGTGCAGCTTGTCTTCTTAGCTAATGCACATGCTTCTTGGTAACCGTATGTCTTCTTGCTGTCCACCTGGGCAGCTGCTGCTTTAAATTTCTTTCCTGCCATGATTATTTCTCCTCCATGCCTTCGACTGTGATACCCATGTTGCGAGCCGTTCCGGCAACGATCTTCATGGCTGCCTCTACGCTGTTAGCATTGAGGTCCGGCATCTTGTATTCAGCAATTTCACGGCACTGTGCTTCAGTGATCTTGCCAACTTTCTGAGCCTTAGGGCTTCCTGATGCCTTTGCTACGCCTGCTGCCTTCTTGATCAGAACTGCAGCCGGTGTTGTCTTTAATACAAATGTGAATGACTTGTCTTCATACGCCGTAATGATGACTGGTACTAGATCGCCATGACGATCCTTTGTTTGGTCATTGAATTCGGTGCAGAACTTAGGCATGTTAATGCCTGCTGAAGCGAGAGCCGGTCCTGGTTTTGCTCCACCAGCCGGGAATTGAAGCTTGCAGATTTTTGCAACTTTCTTTGCCACGTGACTTACCTCCTTAATGTAATGTCCGCGCAGTGGTCAAT
>JAAZDA010000097.1 GCA_012512995.1 Clostridiales bacterium
CGAACAGTAAACATCAAGCAGGGCAATGGCTTTAGATGAATGCTGGATACTCTCCATCTCAGAAGCGATGCTGTCCCTTATCTCGCAGAACTTATCATATTCCAGAGTGTTCAGCTTATCCTCGGCATTGAGGATAGTGTCCTCAAGTGATTTGAGCTCCTGAGTGGTATAGCGCTCAGAACCGGTCAGGGTCTGCTTGCGGATATAATCCTCAGGCACCTTATCCCTGAAAGAATTTGTTACGTCAAAATAATAACCGAAGACCTTGTTGTACTTGATCTTGAGATTTTTTATGCCCGTGCGGTCACGATCCCTGGCTTCGAGATCCATGAGCCAGCTTCTGCCCCGAGTCTTGGCCTCGCGGAAATGGTCTATATCATCGTCAAAACCTTTTTTGATGATGCCGCCTTCTCTTACGGATACAGGCGGCTCTTCTTCTATAGAGTCATTGAGAAGCTTGATAAGGTCATCGAACTCACCTATGGAATCATAGATATTCTGCAATTCTGAATCTTTGTTGTCCAGGCCCTCAAGTGTTTTGCGTATGGGGGCGAACATGGAAAGTGAGTTCCTGAAAGCAATCAGGTCACGCGGATTTGCGGTCTTATAAGAGATCCTTGTGAGCAGGCGCTCGAGGTCGTAAACAGGTGACAGGTACTCTCTGATCTCATCTCTGTCCACACTGTTCTTATTGAGAGTCTCGATCGCGTTCAGACGCGCCTTTATGGCGTTTGCATCGACAAGCGGCTGCTCGACGAGCTGGTGCAGAGTCCTTGCTCCCATGGCAGTTCTTGTTTTGTCCAGGACCCAGAGGAGCGAGCCTTTCTTCTGCTTCTCGCGGAGCGTCTCTGTGAGCTCGAGGTTGCGTCTTGTGGCACTGTCGAGCAGCATGAAGCGGTCAGCGAGATAAGGTGTAATTGAGGTCAGGTTGGAAAGATCATTCTTCTGTGTGTCATACAGATAACGTAGCAGCGCTCCGGCCGCAATGGTGCCGGCCTTGAAATCTTCAATGCCGAGACCGACAAGGCTTGATACATGGTAGTGCTCAAGTATAGTTTGTTTTGCTCCGGTCTCATCATAGTAATGTGTATCGAGCGGATAGACAGCGATCCCAAGGCGTCCTCTCAGGTCAGCAGTGTCGATGCCGCTCATCTCGAAAGCATCGTTGCAGATGATCTCTGAGGGCGAATATTTCATGATCTCATCATTGATGGCGCGGTTGCTGTCTACTTCGGTCACATAGAAATCACCGGTGGAAATATCAGTGACAGCGATTCCGGACTGGTTCTGTGAAAAAAACACTGAGAACAGGAAATTGTTCTTTCCGCCGTCCAGCGATTGCATATCTGTGTTGGTGCCGGGAGTGACGATCCTTGTTATCTCGCGCTTCACAAGACCCTGGGCGAGCTTTGGATCCTCGACCTGGTCGCAGACGGCCACTTTATAGCCGTGGCTGACAAGTCTTGTAATATAGGCGTCTATGGCGTGAAAAGGGACGCCGCACATGGGCGCCCGTTCCTCAAGGCCGCAGTTCTTACCTGTCAGCGTGAGCTCGAGCTCTTTGGACGCTGTTTTGGCGTCATCAAAGAACATCTCAAAGAAATCGCCGATGCGGTACATGAGGATGCAATCCTGATATTGTTTCTTTGTCTCCATGTAGAGTTGCATCATTGGGGAAAGCTGATCTTCGTTTATCAAAGTTCCACCTGCCTTGTGCGTAAAATATAATTCCTATATCATAATATGTCCGAAATAATAGAAGCCATGGCATTCGTCGAGCCTTACCTGAACAAAGCTGCCTATAAGTGAAGGATCGCCTTTTACATGCACTATCATATTATTGGACAATCTGCCCGTCACATAGGAACTGTCCTCTTCATTGACACTCTCAATAAGAGCTGACATTGTCTGTCCGGCGAATCTCTCGGCCTGCTTCTTAGCTGTATCCTGTACAACAGTGAGGAGGCGGGCGAAGTTCTCCTTCTTCACATCTTCGGGCACCTGTTCCATTCTGGCAGCAGGCGTGCCCTTTCTCATCGAGTAAATAAAGGTAAATGCATTGTCGAAACCGACCTTCTTTACGACGTCTATTGTTTCATTCACGTCTTCCGCAGTCTCACCGGGAAAACCTACGATAATGTCAGTAGTTATAGCCGCGTCAGGCAGTTCCTGCCTTATGTGTCCGGCGAGCTTCAGATACTGATCTTTGGTGTAATGCCTGTTCATCGCCTTGAGTATTCGGTCGGAACCGGACTGGAGAGGCAGATGTATGTGGCGCGCGATCTTGGGGTTGCGTTTTATGCACTGGATCAGGTCTTCGGAGAGATCCTTGGGGTGAGAAGTCATGAACCTGATGCGCTCTATCCCGTCGATCCTGGTAGCCGCCTCGAGGAGCTCGGCAAAACTTATGGGATCCTCAAGTGTTTTGCCGTAAGAATTTACGTTCTGTCCCAGCAGCATTATTTCCTTCACGCCGTCGGAAGCGAGCCGTTCTATCTCGCGCAGAATATCGATCGGTTCTCTGCTCTTCTCGCGCCCGCGGACATAGGGAACGATGCAGTAGCTGCAGAAGTTATTGCATCCGTACATGATATTGACGCCGGACTTCCAGGGAAATTTGCGATCCGTGGGAAGGTCTTCGACTATCTGATCGCCGGATTCCCAGAGTTCGGTGACGCGTTTGTCCGAGTGATAGACCTCATAGATATATTCGGCAAAACAATAGAGATTATGCGTTCCGAATATTAGATCCACATAAGGATAGCTCTTGTGGAGTTTGTCTACTGCAGTCTTCTCCTGCATCATACAGCCACAGACTGCGATCTTCATTTCCGGATTTTTTTTCTTGTAGTGCGATGCGCGGCCGATGCGCCCATAGAGGTGCTGATCGGCATTATCCCTGACAGTGCAGGTATTATAGATAAGAAAGTCTGAATTTTCCTCATCTCTTACATCAAAGCCGCATGCTTCGAGGATCCCGGCGAGCTTCTCGGAGTCCTTAGCATTCATCTGGCATCCAAAAGTCACTGTACACGCGGTCAGTTTCCTGCCGAGCTCCTGTGATTTTGCCGCTGTATAATCCCGCATCTTCTTTATGTAATAATATTGTCGCTGATCGCCTTCTTCCGGGACAGGCCCGGAAATATCGATTGAAGCAATTATTTCTTCAAGTTTATTCTGCATTTGTTCTCCAATAAATTAAATTCTCAATCCAGCTCGTACGATGCATATGTGTTGAGAATGCGCGCTATGAGATCGACGTTCCTGGCCATTTCGTCCACTGACACATATTCAAAGCGGCTGTGATAATTGTAGGCGCCGGTGCCGAGATTCGGGCAGGGGATACCTTCAAATGAAAGTCTGCACCCATCGGTACCGCCTCTTATGGCATCGATCATTGGCTCGATGCCGAGCGCTTTCATTGCATTGACAGCGTTATCAATGAGATGCATGTGAGGACGGATCTTCTCACCCATATTGTAATAGGAATCCTTGAGCTTAAGCTCGACGGTGCCATCACCGTATCGAAGGTTCAGGGCTTCGACGGCCTTCTTCATCTCAGCCTTGCGTTCTTCAAAACGATCCCTGTCGTGATCCCTGATGATGTAATTCATCATGGATCTGTCAGTGGTCCCGTTCATTTCGAGGAGATGATAGAAGCCTTCTCTTCCCTCTGTATAGAATGGGGTTTCCAGTGAAGGCAGCATGCCTGCCAGTTCCATTCCGACGAGCAGGGCGCTCTTCATTTTGCCCTTGGCATTTCCCGGATGTGTGCTGATGCCATTGATATTTATAACAGCCGACGCTGCGTTGAAATTCTCGTATTCGAGTTGCCCGAGATCACCGCCGTCTATAGTGTATGCGTAATCGCAGGCAAAATGATCCTGATCGAGCCACATCGGGCCGTTACCGACCTCTTCATCCGGCGTGAAGCAGCATCTGATAGTGCCGTGGGCGTATTCCGGGTGTGACAGATAGAACTTCATGACTTCCATTATCGCAGCCACGCCTGCTTTGTCATCGCCGCCGAGGACTGTCGTGCCATCAGTCACTATTATCGATTGACCGATGTGCTTTTTGAGCGACGGGTATTCCGACGCTGACAGAACGTACTGACCGTCTTTGTCGAGCTTGATATCAGTTCCGTCGTAGGAATCAATTCTGCGTGGCCTGAAGTCAGTCCCCGCAACATCAGGTGATGAATCCATGTGTGCCATGAGACCGATGACAGGCGCGTTGTTCTGTCTGTGGCGCTTGTTTTTATCCTTGCGTGAATCAAGTTTTGCCTGATCGAAAGGAATATTGCCGGGAACAGCTCCGTAGACGTAGCAGTGCTTCTCGTCATAATAGACTTCGGAAGCCCCCATATCCGCGAGCTCATCGCGAAGGAGCACTGCCAGATTGCGCTGGCAGGCAGTTGACGGCGTGTCAGGGATTCCCTCTTTGGACTGCGTATTGATCGATGCGTACCGCATGAAGCGCTCGCCTATATCCTTGTAATCATTCATTGTTTTTTACCCTTTCATGGTTCTGCTATTTTTGGTCAAAACAAGTTTTGACGTATTTCTGTGAACATTTAGTCCGCTTTACCGGCTATCACTATATTTCTCACTTATCCTGTAAAGATAGGCTCTTCCTCTCTTTTGCCCTGTACGCTCCACGACACCGAGACCGGTGAGGATCTGCAGCACGGTGGAGAAGCCATCTGGGCGTCTGCCAGCAGCTTTTGCCACGTCACCTGATGTGAATTCATCAGGCAGATCATATGGGAGAAAAGCAAGGTAATCTGCGGGGGAGCTGAGCACAAGTTCGTCGGTCAGCTCTTTCGGGATCCTGTCATAGCGGTGCGATCCCCTTTTACCATTGCTGCCCCAGCCGTCCTGCAGGCGGTATTCATCCATATCGATCAGCATAAGGTCAATCGTCAGATTTGTTTTGCCCAGGTAGGGGCGGATTCGGTAGAGCTCGCGGAAAGCATCGTAGAATGAGCCTTTCTTCGGAGACTTGTTCTTCTTGCCGACGGCACCGGTCTCAGGGTCTATCCAGGTCACATATTTGACGTGCGGGATCGGATAGACGATCTTAACGGGATACATAGGCAGGAAGGTATCAAGCTTGCCTCTCATTTTATAGAAATTTCCGTTCTGGATCTCAATGATCTCGCTGCCTGTATAAATGTCGGCGATGTAGTTCTCTATGGGAATCTCCTGATGGTCATCGTCAGGGTCTTCGTAATACTTTAAAACAGCATGCAGCGTCTTTTCCATCTGCATGCCGATTCCGTGTCTTTCGCGCTCATCAAATGTTATTATTTTGCGTCTTGCTTCTTCGAATTTCTGCTTGTCCATTTGGCCTTTTCGAGTTCTTCCCTGATCTGCCAGAAAGCGGCATCCTCTCCTTCGTCTGCGAGCAGGCGAAGGTATCTTTCAAGGATTGATGCGGTGTCAGGGTGCATGAAC
>JAAZDA010000098.1 GCA_012512995.1 Clostridiales bacterium
CCAGCCATGGATGTGCCGCCCATTACGCAGCCGGCGATTGCTTCATTATTGTACTGATCACCATAGTTAGGCTGTACTGTCGTATATACTCCTACAAAGAATATCGCCGCAATTCCTACCAGAACGCCGCAGATCACATATGCTGTCATTTCCCATTTCTTTACGTCTATACCTGACAGTCTTACAGCTTCTTTGTTACTGCCAAGGCAGAGTATGTAACGTCCGATCCTGGTGTTGTTAAGAATGAATCCGCATATCAGCGCAGCTGCCAGGAAGATGACAAGACCTGTTGGAAAGCCGTTGTATGTTGCAAGTTTGCGGAACCATCCGCCGTCAGCACTTTCAAGAGGCCAGCTCACTGACATTGACTTGGTAAATATGGCTGCAGCACCCTTTGCTATGTTCATCGATGCCATCGACACAATGAACGGAGGAACCGACCAGTATGCCACCAGGTATCCGTTGAACAGTCCGAACATAAGACCGACTGCAATGCAGAGCAGAAGTGAAGCGCCCATCGGCATTCCATAATTCAGGAAGCAGTATCCTGAAACAAGCGCGCAGCAGAACATGACAGGTCCAATGGAGAAATCAATTCCGCCGGTAGCTATTACAAATGTGACGCCCAGAGATAAGAATCCCAGGAAGTACACATAGTTAAGAGTTCCCATCAGATGCGCCTTGCCTGCAAATCCGTCTATCGTTATGCAGAAGATCGCATACATCAGGATCAGAACAGCCGTCAGGACTATCCTGCTGAACCCCACTTTCTTTACAAAAGGTAAATTCTTGAACTTTTCCACTTTTCTTCCTCCTGCTTTACTTCTGCTGCCAGGTTCCTTCATAATACCCAGATCTGATTTGTTACCTTTATTAACTATGAACATTGTATAACCTAAATGTGAACAGATTAATAGAGTATTCTATGCAAAAAGGGGAATATTTTCCTTTTGGAAAATACTCCCCTTCGTTATTTTGTGCATGTTTTTTACAGTTTATCGCTGCTATCGTGCATTTTGCACGTTTCTTCGGCATCCTGCCGCAAATATGATTCTATTTTGTTTTCTTTCCAGTTTGCGCGAATTTTCTTCACGTACTCGGTCGGAGTCATTCCTGTCTGCCGTTTGAAAGTAGCTCCGAAATAATGCGGATCGTTATAACCCACTTTTATCGCTGCTTCACTTGTTTTGGCGTTTGTCGTCTCAAACAGTATCCTGGCTTTTTCCATTCGTGTTCTGGTAAGCGCCTCTACGAAAGTTTCGCCTGTTGAAGTTTTAAAGACCATGCTGAAATAGCTGACGCTCATATTCAGATATGAGCACACCGTATTAAGGCTAATATCAGGATTGCTGTAATTCTTCTCAATATAATCTGTTGCCATGACTGCTATCTTCTGGTTGCTGCTCTCGCGCTTTTTGGCTATTTCAGCTGAAACGCTGCGGCAAAACATAAGAAATCTGTCTTCTATATCTGAAAGGTAGGTATATGCTCCCAGATCGTTTATGAACGAGGACTCCTTCTCAAATTCACCGTTGCTCACAGTTTCGCGTTCTTCGAGTGTAATGAGGATCGCAAGAATACAATTCTGTATATGAAGGTTCAGTGTACTTCTCTCACACTTTGCTTCATAAAGCATGCGGAAGAACTCCTTTACCGTCTTCTCAAGTTCATCCTTCTGTCCTGTCTTTATATATAGAACTATCCTGTCGCCCCACGGCCCTGTCTGAATTGTCTTCCCGCCGTCAGACGAAAAATCTCTGCCATATACAGTACCGCCATCCTCAAACAGATACTCGAAGCCCTCCGCATATCTGGCATTTTCATATGATGCCTGCCATCCCAGTGGTGTGTGTACCGTTTTGCCCACTACAATGCATATATTAATCTTAAGATACTTCAGGATCGCAGCCTGAATTCCCGTGCTTATCCGTTCTACATCCTCATTTAGTTCCTTTTCAGAGTCCCTCGAGATTATGATCACGCAGCGATCGCTTATATTGCGGAAAAACAATATGTTCTTCTCATTATCAAGCAGTTCCCCGGTTACATTATACAGAATGAAGTTCATGAGATCCGTGGAAATATCAGGGTACATTCCTGTCCACACTGAGCTATCAGATGTGCCTGCAAGCATCACTGCCTGATAATTTCCGGTGACGCACACCTTCATGTTTTTCATCTGTTCATCAAGATCTGCTCCGCTTTCCTTGCCTTCTATGATCCTGTTGAGAAAATGCTCGCGCAGTATAGGCATATTGTCTTCATAATCCCGGCGCATTTTCTCAATCTGATCCCGCGAGCTGTTGTCGGCATCAAGTCTTGACTTGAGCTTCAGAAGAGTTTCTATGAGCTCGGCGGAGGTTATGGGCTTTAACATATACTCACAGACGCCGCACTTCAGCGCTTGTTTTGCATATTCAAATTCATCATACCCGCTCAGTATCATGATCTTCATGTCCGGATAATTGGCACTCACATATCTTGAAAGC
>JAAZDA010000099.1 GCA_012512995.1 Clostridiales bacterium
AGCGAGGACGCCTGCGATAAAGTTGTAAGCATCATCAGAGAGTCCCTTGTCTCCTTCAGGATCAGCGAAGATATTCTGACCGTCCTTGAAGAGCGACATATTGATATGCATACCCGAGCCATTCACGCCAAAGATCGGCTTCGGCATGAAGGTCGCATGAAGACCATTCTTCTGAGCGATTGTTTTGACGGCGAGCTTGAATGTCATTACATGATCAGCAGTCTCCATCGCATCACCGTACTTGAAATCTATTTCGTGCTGGCCCATTGCAACTTCGTGGTGAGAAGCTTCGATTTCAAAACCCATCTTTTCGAGGTTCATGCAGATCTCACGGCGGATGTCACTGCCATGATCAAGAGGCGCGAGGTCAAAATATCCTGCCTTGTCACCAGTCTCAATTGTGGGATTTCCGTTTTCATCAGTCTCAAAGAGGAAGAATTCACATTCGGGACCAACATCGAATTCGTAGCCCATTGATTTGGCTTTTTCGATTTCTCTCTTCAGAACATTTCTCGGATCACCTGTATATGCGGTTCCATCCGGATTGTAAACATCGCAGATAAGACGGGCGACCTTTCCGTGCTGTGGTCTCCAGGGAAGAACTGTAAAACTGTTAAGATCAGGGTAGAGATACTGGTCGGATTCATTTATCCTGGCAAAACCCTCAATTGAAGAACCATCCATCATGATTTCATTGTTTACAGCTTTCTCGAGCTGTGAACGGGTGATAGCCACATTTTTGAGCTGACCGAAAATATCGGTGAACTGCATACGGATGAATTCAACATCTTCTTCGTCCGCGATTCTGAGTACATCTTCCTTTGTGAGATTATTCATATCCATGCCTCCTCGTTTGCTTTTTGTTTGCGTTCTTTCGCGATTCCCATATTTGGGAAGCAGCAGATTGCGTATTCCGGTATCCTTGTATACAATCTGCGAATATAAAAAAGAAGAGCGTAGCACTACCGTGATTACGGAGCGCCATCGCTCTTCTATGCGACGAATTATAAAACTGCACGTGGGACCATGTCAATATTTTTTTTGAGAATGATTGTACATCGTTGAGCACATCGCATGAAACCGGACTTTGGGGGACTTTAATGATGCGGGGAAAATAATTATGGAAATTTAAAATCACTACTTTTCATCTGACTCATGGAGAGGTCTATGTAACTGATGACGGGACCGAAACAGATCTGGATCTTGGCCATTATGAGAGATTCATCGATGAGAGCCTGGATCGCAATTCCAATGTGACTACGGGCAAAATATACTGGTCAGTTCTTCAGAAGGAGCGCCGCGGTGATTATGGCGGTGGCACCGTTCAGGTCATTCCCCATATAACAAACGAGATAAAGAGCCGCTTCTACAGGGGAGACGGCACAGATGAAACAAGGATCGCAATAATAGAAGTCGGCGGAACCGTCGGCGACATTGAGTCGCAGCCGTTCCTTGAAGCTATCCGTCAGTTCCAGCAGGAAGTCGGACGCGAAAATGCAGTACTTATGCTCGTATCTCTTCTTCCTTACCTCCGCTGTTCGCGCGAAGTCAAAACAAAGCCTACCCAGATGGCAGTTAAGAGCATGCAGTCAATGGGACTGCAGCCGGATATAATTATCTGCCGCTCGGAAATGGAGATTGAGCCCCAGATAAGAGAGAAACTTGCGCTTTTCTGCAACGTTCCGAGCTCACATGTTTTGCAGAATCTTGATGTTGATTACCTTTATGAAGCGCCGCTCATGCTCGAGAATGAGAAGCTTGCTAATGTTGTCTGCGAGTGCCTGAACATTCCGTGCCCTGAGCCGGATCTTGCTGACTGGAAGGCAATGGTCGAAGCGCTCCGCGCGCCGAAACACGATGTAACTGTCGCTCTGGTCGGAAAATACACAGCTCTGCATGATGCATACCTCAGCGTTGTTGAGGCATTGAAGCACGGCGGAATTTCAAATTTCGCAGATGTACATATAAAGTGGATAGAATCTGAAGATATAACAAGTGATAATATCGGAGAGCTTCTCGGGGATGTAGATGGGCTTATCGTTCCCGGAGGATTCGGCAGTCGTGGCATCGAGGGAATGATAATTGCTATCCGCTACGCGAGGGAGAATGGGCTTCCGTTCCTCGGTCTCTGCCTTGGAATGCAGCTTTCCATAATAGAGTTCGCGCGCGATGTTGCGGGTTTTGACGATGCGCACAGTATTGAATTTGACCCGGATACGCCGCACCCGGTGATCGCACTTATGCCTGACCAGAACGGAGTCACCGATATAGGCGGCACATTAAGGCTCGGTTCATATCCCTGCCATCTAAAGGAAGACACACTCGCTTATAAGCTCTACGGCAGCGAGATGATCCACGAGCGTCACCGTCATCGCTACGAGGTCAACAACGAATTCCGTACGGCACTTTCTGATAACGGACTTGTTTTCTCGGGAATATCTCCTGATGGCCGCATTGTGGAGATGTGTGAGCTCCCGACGCATCCTTTCTTCATCGCAACGCAAGCCCATCCGGAATTCAAGTCACGTCCGAACCGCCCTCATCCGTTATTCCGCGGATTTGTTGAGGCAGCGCTGAAACATGAAGGAAATAAGGAAGAAAAGTAACAGGTAATCAGCCCGCGCTCGCGGCTTGTGTTAAACTTAGGGGCAAGACGATAATCAAATAAACCTGTGGAGGCATCTTATGAAAGCAAACCCTCATTATCTTGACCTGCGCGGCTCATATCTCTTTTCTACGATAGGAAAGAAAGTTGCCGCATACCAGAAAGAAAACCCTGACAAAACAATCATCCGCCTCGGGATCGGCGATGTGACGCAGCCACTCACACCGACAATCATTGAAGCTCTTCACATGGCAACGGATGAAATGGCACACGCGGAAACATTCCGCGGCTACGCGCCTGATCTCGGATATGATTTCCTCAGAAATGCAATTGCTGAGAACGACTACATGAAGCGTGGCTGTGATATTGCTCCCGATGAAATATTTGTTTCGGACGGTGCGAAGAGCGATTCCGGAAATATCCAGGAAATCTTTGCAGAGGACAGTGTTATTGCTGTTGCGGATCCGGTGTACCCGGTATATGTAGACACCAATATCATGAGTGGCAGGTGCGGGAGTTTTGACGAGTCGAAAGAGCAATGGAGCAAGGTGATCTATATGCCGTGCACTGCTGAGAACGGCTTCTCACCGCAGGTGCCGTCAGAGGACGCAAGCGGAAAGACACCGGACCTCATTTATCTCTGTTCGCCGAATAACCCGACAGGGTCGGCACTCACCAGAGAGCAGCTCCAGAAATTTGTTGATTACGCTAACGCGCATCATTCAGTGATTATTTATGATGCGGCCTATGAGGCGTATATAAGCGAACCTGATATTCCGCACTCTATATATGAGTGCAAGGGCGCGAGGACATGCGCTATAGAACTTCATTCCTTCTCCAAGAATGCAGGGTTTACCGGGGTCCGTCTCGGCTACACCGTCGTTCCTTATGATCTTGTCGATGAGAATGGTGTACAGATGCGCACACTGTGGGCAAGACGCCACGGCACAAAGTTCAACGGCGCACCTTATATCCAGCAGCGCGCGGGTGAAGCAGTGTATTCACCTGAAGGGCAGAAAGAAGTTCAGGGTCTCGTTTCATACTACATGGAAAACGCGAAGATGATACTCGAAGGGCTCCGCGACGCAGGCTTCACGGTGAGCGGCGGAATAAACGCGCCATACATCTGGCTCAAGACTCCGGATGGAATGACGAGCTGGGAATTCTTCGATTATCTGCTGGATAAGGCCAATGTAGTCGGCACTCCGGGCTCCGGCTTCGGACCGAGCGGCGAAGGCTATTTCAGACTCACAGCGTTCGGCAGCCACGCGAACACGAAGGCTGCGATCGAGAGGATAAAAGGACTATAATAATTTGTATCCGTGTATACAAATTTTGCAAAATCCCTTGACACATAGTTAACGAAGTGATATTTTCACTCTATTAGTGGCACCGCTGAAGGGCAGACAGTTATTCCAAATGGGATAACTGCCTGCCCTTTTTGTTATTTTATAAGCGCCATTATGTACGCAAATCACCGGAACGGACCGGAAAATCAGAGAAAGGAGGCGTCGTTAATGTGTTCAATTATCGGACTTGAAAGGAGGGCCATACCGCGAAACCGGCTGGAAGAATGTTTTGCAAGGACGGCGTCGAGAGGCCCTGATATGGAAAGGATCGAGGAGGCCGGTGAAGGATGGCTCGGATTCCAGCGCCTCACGATCATGGGACTCACGGAAAGAGGGATGCAGCCGTTTCATATGGATGGCGACATGGTAGTCTGCAACGGCGAGATCTATGGCTTCCGTGAGATCAAAACTGATCTGCTGATAAAGGGCTACCAGTTCAGGAGCATGTCAGACTGCGAGATCCTGCTCCCGCTCTATCATGAGCTCGGCACTGATATGTTCGCAAAGCTCGATGCGGAATTCGCGCTCATAATCTATGACAGCAGGCAAAACAAGCTCATCGCGGCTCGTGATCCGATCGGAATAAGGCCGCTGTACTATGGATTGCTAAAAGATGGAACGTACATCTTTGCCAGTGAACCCAAGGATCTCATCGGCTTGTGCGATGTGATCTATCCATTCCCTCCAGGATGCTATTTCGAGGACGGATTTTTCACAAGATTTGCTGATCCGGGGTCAGTTGGAGAATACACGGAATACGCAAAAGAAAGTACTGCAGCAACATCAGATAAGCCAGGAGATATCCCCGCATTCATGCCTGATGATCCTTCAGCAGTCTGCCATGATGATGTCGGGACGGCCAGCGCCAGGATAAGAGAGCTTCTCGTAAAGGCAGTAGACAAGCGTCTTGATTCCGATCCACCTGTTGGTTTCCTCCTTTCAGGAGGACTTGATTCTTCACTCGTGTGCGCTATTGCGGCTCGCCTCATAGCACCAAAGAAGATCAAAACATATGCGATCGGTATGGATATCGATGCGATAGATCTCAAGTATGCGAGAACAGCTGCAGCGGCGATCGGAGCCGACCACACAGATGTCGTCATCACGAGAGAAGATGTTCTGGAAGCACTCGAAACAGTAATTGCGGCGCTCGGGACCTTTGATATCACAACAGTCAGAGCGAGCATGGGAATGTATCTTGTCTGCAAATACATTCACGAAACAACTGATATCCGTGTGCTGCTTACCGGAGAAGTCTCAGATGAAATGTTCGGTTACAAATACACGGATTTCGCGCCTTCCGGGGAAGAGTTTCAGAAGGAAGCGGCAAAACGTATGCGTGAACTTCATGAATACGATGTGCTCCGCGCAGACAGAAGTATTTCAGTAAATTCGCTTGAAGCCCGTGTCCCGTTCGGAGATCTTGCTTTCGAGAAATACGTAATGAGCCTTGACCCGGCGATAAAGATGAATGTTTACGGCAAGGGTAAGTATCTTCTCCGCCACGCGTTTGAAGGCGGGAATTGGCTTCCTGATGAAATCCTTATGAGAGACAAAGCCGCGTTTTCTGATGCGGTCGGGCACTCGATGGTGAACGACCTCAAAGAATACGCGCAGAGCAGATATTCGGATGCCGAACAAAACATGGCCGGGCTGCAATGTAAACGACCCGTCCGCTCGTGTTTTGTCTAACTACGGAGCATCAGGAATATAAAGAGTGGAGCGTCGTTGCAAAAAAGCACCGCTGAGGAGGAGAGATTATGAAATATGAAATGACTACAGTGATCTGGGTACTGGTGGCCACTGCGCTTGTCTATTTTATGCAGGCGGGTTTTGCCCTGTGTGAGGCGGGTCTCACCAGAGCCAAGAATACCGGCAACATTCTCATGAAGAACATGATGGATTTCTGCATAGGGACTCCGTGCTTCTGGCTTGTCGGCTTCGGTATTATGTTCGGGGGCCTCGGCCCTGTGATCGGTAAATTCGATCCGCTTATAAGAGGTGTGTATGACTCGACAAACAGTGTCGTGCCGCAGACGATGCCGCTCTGGTGTTATGTAATATTCCAGACAGTCTTCTGTGCAACAGCTGCGACAATTGTTTCAGGATCGATGGCAGAGCGCACTAATTTCAAAGCATATTGCGTATATTCGGCCGTTATTTCCCTGTTCGTTTATCCTGTAAGCGGACACTGGATCTGGGGTGGCGGCTGGCTTGCATCACTCGGCTTCCATGATTTTGCCGGAAGCACCTGCGTCCACATGGTAGGCGGAGCTATAGCATGCCTCGGCGCTTCAATGCTTGGACCCCGTATCGGTAAATATGGCAAGGACGGCAAAGCCCGTGCAATTCCCGGACATAACCTTACAGCATGTGCACTCGGTGTTTTCATCCTCTGGTTCTGCTGGTTCGGTTTCAACGGCGGCTCAACTGTAGCAATGAATTCTGATGCGGCAGCTGATACGGCTTCACTTGTTTTTATGAACACTAACCTTGCGGCGGCGGTATCAACATGTGTGGCAATGATATTCACATGGTTCCGTTATGGCAAACCTGATGTATCAATGACGCTCAACGCGGCTCTTGCAGGTCTTGTTGCCATCACAGCTCCCTGTGATTGTGTCAGCCCTGTCGGCGCTTTCTTCATCGGTCTTGTCGCAGGCATACTTGTTGTCTTCAGTGTTGAGTTTTTCGACAATGTTGCAAAGATAGACGATCCTGTCGGTGCTGTTTCCGTACACATGATGAACGGAATCTGGGGCACGATCGCTGTCGGCCTGTTCTCAACAGGAGCTGATGGCGTCGGCAAAGGACTGTTCTACGGTGGTGGTTTCCGTCAGCTCGGTGTCCAGTGCCTCGGCTTTGCAAGTGTCCTTGCATATACACTGACAGTAATGTTCATTTCGTTCAAGATCATTGACAAGACTATCGGTCTTCGTGTCCCTGCCCAGGTCGAGATCGATGGACTTGATTACCATGAGCACGGACTTGTTTCGGCTTATTCAGGTTTTGCAATTCAGGATGTCACTGACATGAATATCGATGCCAATGAGAACACAGATCTCGGCGAGGATGATTATGGCAAGGCTTCTGATGCTCAGAAGAATGCTGCGGTCAAGGTCGTCAGCAAGGAAACAACAGGTGTGGCAGGAACAGTGACTCCTGTGGGTGATCTGGTAATGCCTGTGAACTACGAC
>JAAZDA010000100.1 GCA_012512995.1 Clostridiales bacterium
GCTTCATCCCTCACATCGAAGGAATGCACAAAATCTGTGACCTGCGCAGAAACGCCTTTGGCTTCCATCGCTTCATATCTCAGCGACATGGACAGTCCGTCGATTTTCTGCTCGACAGAAAAAAGTGCGTCCGGGTGCGTCTCCTTGACCTTGTTCACCCAGTCCGTCACTTCTTCCTTCGTAAAAACATCTTCAATTGACAGCATCGGCACGTCATGCGTCACTTTTACGCCGGCCTCGCGCTTCACCGAGCCGCCGATCTTCTGTGACGGCGAATCCGGCGTTATCCACTCCGGGTGCTCTCCCTCCGCTGCCTTCAATTGCTGCATCATCTCGTCATACTGAAGATCCGTGATTTCCGGCGCATCCTGATTATAGTAGCGATCCATGTGGTAATTGATTTTTTCCGCCAGTGCCTTGTATTCTTCTAAAGTCATATTTTCCACCATGCCTGAGCGCAGGCGATTGCGGTTATCTGTGAGCAAGCCTGCAAAATGTTGTCGCAATTGATACGGCATGCCTGAGCGCAGGCGATTGCAGTTATCTGTGCAGTCCTGCCGCGCTGTAAAGGCTCTCCAGCTCTTCGCCCCTGAGCTCCCTGATCTGCCCCGGCTGCATCGAGCCCAGGCTCACCGTCAAAACACGCACTCGCTTTAGTTTTTTGACTTCATTGTTCACTGTTTTGACCATTCTGCGTATCTGATTATTGAGGCCCTGCGTCAAAACAATTTTCACCGTCCTGTCACCAAGTCGCTGAACTTCGCATGGTCTTGTTTTGACTTCAAGCTCGCGAAGAAAGACACCGCTGCGAAGGCGCGCAATATCTGCATCCGACATCCGCTTGGTAACGCGAACGATGTACTCTTTCTCGTGGCGGTTCGACGAGCGCATCATCGAATCGATGAGGTCGCCGTCATTGGTCATGAGGAGAAGCCCCTCGGAATCGCGGTCCAGACGTCCAGCATAAGTGAGCCGTATCGGAAATTTGAATGATTCGCTGAGTGTTCGCTCTGCGTGCGGGTCGCGATCTGTGCATGTCACGCCGACCGGTTTATAATATGCAACTACCGTTTTTCTGTCGATCCGTCTCAGGATTTTCTCGCCGATCTTAACTGTGTCAGACTTTAGATCGACACGGTCTCCGGCCTCCGCCTTTTTTCCGTTCAAGGTCACGTCGCCCTGCTCGATAAGCTCGTCTGCCTCACGGCGCGAGCAATATCCGCAAGCGGCAATATAACGGTTGAGGCGCATGGTTCCGTCATCCGCAGATTTCCTTGCCCCGCGTTGACCAGATTCTGCCATCACGCGTTGACCAGATCCTGCTGATTTCGCCGGTTTTACCGCGCTGAAATCACCGCGCTGCTGCCCGGCGTCTTTTGTCTTCGGTGCGGCCGTCAGATTGCGGCCAGTGTTTTTATGGTTTTTTCTTTGAGTATACAAGTTGATAGCTCCCTGATGTGCGCGAGCACTTCGGCGCGCGCGGTCTCCATTGTTCCATATTCATTGAGTGAAAGGATAAGTTTTGCGAATTGCTGATCCTTACCCTCAGGTTTTGTCAAAATCAGCCAGTACAGCGGATTTCTGTCAGCTCCGTCGGTGTACAACTCTGCGGCAAATTTTGTTTTGCGGTAGACCGGCTGCTTTGAAATATACTTTGCGGCATCGAGCACAGCGGCAAAACTCGTGAACTCAAACAGATAACTGCTGTCCTGCAAAACATTATTTGACGATTCTTCACTGGCATTCTTAATGCCCGCATTACCGTTTGATGTGTTGCCATCCGTCAGCGCGTTTTCATCGTTATCCGTTGCTCCGTTTTCATCGCTGCCAGTTGTTCCGTTATTACCATTTGCCGTTGTTACGTTATTACCATTGGCCATCGTTCCGTTATTACCATCGGCCATCGTTCCGTTATTACCATCGGCCGTTGTTCTGCTGATACCGTTGGATGATGTTCCGTTTTCGTCGACTACTGCGCCTATTCCATCGACAACAGAATCAGTTAATTCCTTTTCAATAAAACGCGCCGCATAATCCGCAAGTCGCTTAAGTCTCTCTTCCTGAGGCAGTTTTGCGAGTTCCTTGCGCATCTTGTCGTTGATCACAATGCCCAGTTTCTTTCTGAGGTTCCGCACCATATCTTCAACTGATTTGTCGTTCTGTTCCGATATGGTGAGGCTCAGTGATTTATCGGGCAAAACTGATAACTGCATGCTCGTCACTGTCCCAGAAGCATGAAAATCGAGCTTTCTCGCCGCTTCATTAAGGATCTGGCGCAGGAAGTCCATTCCCTGTTCCTTCTTCTCGAAAATATCATCGATACCGACCCCATGCGCCTGCATTTCGTCGCTCGTTATTATGCAATTGATTGTATTCTTATTTATTCTTCTGAATTTCATTAAGCGCCTTCACTGTCCCTGCCATCATCTATTGTAAAACACGTATCAAACAAAATACAGATTATCTTAGTTAAACGAAGGCGGGAAACATTATGTCTCCCGCCTCCGCGATCGTTAATTTCTCTTTTTGAAGCTTTATCTGCTTAACAATCAGCCCTGAGCCTGCTTCATTACTTCTTCAGCAAAGTTCTCCTGTCTGTGTTCCATGCCTTCGCCGACTTCCCAACGATCAAACTTTCTGATCTTGATTTCTGTGCCGTTCTTCTTGCCTACTTCTGCAAGATACTGAGCGACTGTCTGTTTGCCGTCTTCTGCCTTGACATAGATCTGATCGTTCAGGCAGATTTCTTTGAGTTCCTTGTTAAGTCTGCCGATAAGCTGCTTCTCGAGGATCTGCTGAGGTTTTCTCTTCTCTTCAGGAAGTTCTTCATTTTCCTTGATGATGTTAGCCATCAGGATTTCCTTCTCATGAGCTTTCTTCTCTTCTGAAACATCAGCAACATCAACGTATTCAGCTGAAAGAGCTGCGACCTGCATTGCGATATTTCTGATTGCTTCTCTGATCTCATCATTAACTACTGCTGTAGATGCATCAACGATAACTGAAATTCTGCCACCGTCATGGCTGTAGTTTGCCAAAACACCGTCAGCTTCTTCGACTTTTTCTTCACGACGGATGCTGAGTTTCTCGCTGATTACTGCGATCATTCCCACCAGTGCGTCTTTCACTGTCTCAGATGGATCTGCAATCCACTTTTCGTCCATGAATGCATCCATATCTGCTGCATTGCTCGCAAGCGCTTGTTTTGCCACCTGCTCTACATAATTCTGGAATTTCTCATTCTTAGCGACAAAGTCTGTCTCTGAGTTGACCTCAACGATAGCTGCCTTGCAGTCGCCATCAGCCACGATCTTTGTAAGGCCTTCAGCCGCGATGCGGTTTGCCTTCTTCTCAGCCTTCGCCTGTCCGTTCTTGCGAAGATACTCCATTGCCGCTTCTATATCGCCGTTTGATTCAGTCAGCGCCTTCTTGCAATCCATCATTCCTGCGCCGGCTGTTTCTCTCAGTTCTTTGACTAATGCTGCGGTAATTGCTGCCATTTATTTTTCTCCTTATTGTCATTAATATGATACGAACTGCTCCGCTTTTACAAAGCTACCGCAATTTTTTGTCTCATACTGTTCCTTCAGCGACCTGCTCAGCTTCGCTTGCTGCAGATTCTGCTGCGATAGAAGCCTGCTCGTTGCTGTCAACTGCTTCGCCTACGTTCTCTTCACCCTGCTTTGCTTCGATAACTGCATCAGCCATCTTGCCTGTGATGAGTTTTACTGCGCGGATAGCATCGTCGTTGCCAGGGATTACATAGTCGAGTTCTTCAGGATCGCAGTTTGTATCAGCGATACCGATGAGTGTGATTCCAAGGTTGTGAGCTTCCTGAACGCAGATTCTTTCCTTCTTGGGATCTACTACGAAGATTGCATCCGGAATGCTGGGCATCGTGCGGATACCGCCGAGGTTCTTGTTCAGTTTCTCGCGCTCTTTCTCGAGCTGAGATACTTCCTTCTTGGGAAGTACATCATATGTGCCATCTGTAGCCATTTTGTCAATCTTGTTGAGACGATCGATACGACTCTGGATTGTTTTGAAGTTGGTCAGCATACCGCCGAGCCATCTCTGATTTACATAATACATACCGCAGCGCTCTGCTTCTGACTTGATAGCGTCCTGAGCCTGCTTCTTGGTGCCGACGAAAAGAATTGTTCCGCCCTGCTCCACGATTTCGAATACTGCCTTGTAAGCTTCGTCCATCTTGACGACTGATTTCTGCAGATCGATGATGTGAATTCCGTTACGCTCTGTGAAAATATACGGAGCCATCTTGGGATCCCATCTTCTGGTCTGGTGACCGAAGTGTACGCCTGCTTCAAGCAGCTGCTTCATTGATACTACGCTCATTGTGTTTCCTCCATAATGAAATTGTTTTGTCTTCCGCACCCAGTTCGCAGTTCAGGACCGCTGTGGTCTCATTCGCCCGGTGATGGCCTTTCAATGGTTAACACCATCAGTCTCAGTGTCGCTGCTCTCGCCTGTGTCTGTGGCTCGAGATCACCAGTGATATTCAGGTCTCCGGTTCCGATGAATCCGCTTGTTCTGCATTGGACTTTTCTGCCGATCCGCCGTGATATACTGATCTGTTCATGCTTCCCTGAATCTCTTCAGCTCAGAAATGCAGGCCTTCTCAGACATCACGCTGACAACTTGGCAGCTGCGCAGGAATGCGTGCTCTATAGTCGCAACGCTCTAAATTTATCATGTTTTCATTGCGAAATCAACTGCTTTTCGCGGGTTTCTGCTGATTTTTCGCAGGTCTTTCGCGGGTGTTCCGCGGGATCGGGCGGCTTGACGCATGATGTCAACCGCACCCGGAAATTGAGACTTGTTTGGCGCGGTTCGGATGAAGTCGTAAGCCTGTGGCAACAAGTCATTCATCCATTTGGCCAGAAAATACAGGTTCCGGATGAAACTGAATACTGCTACTCATTATTTCTTCATCCATTTGACTAGATATTACGCAATTCGGATGAAGCCGCAGAC
>JAAZDA010000101.1 GCA_012512995.1 Clostridiales bacterium
CCCTGATATTCATGTAACTGCCGGAGCACTGTCAACTGCCGGAGAAATTCCCGAAGATGATATTATTGCACTGCAATGCACTTCAGTGGGACTTTTTCCACATGTAAACGAAAGCCCGGTAAGCGGATCAATATTCTTCCGCAAAATTTGTTTTGCCTTCGATCTGATTTACAGACCTGACGAAACAATGTTTCTCGGTGAAGTGAGACGTGCAGGCGGGCGGACTTCAAACGGCCTCAAAATGTTGCTTTATCAGGGAATAGCTTCTTACGAATTATGGAATGATGTGAGCGTGGACGAAGCTGAGGCTTCAAAAATATATACAATGCTCAGGGAACTGGTACGCGGCCAATGACTGATAATTACGTGCTGATCGGATATATGGGAAGCGGCAAAACTACAATCGGGCGTGAGCTTTCAAAGAGGACGGGCAGAAAGCTCTTCGACCTTGATCAGATGATAGAAGAAAGAGCCGGCAAGAGCATCGCAAGTGTTTTCTCTGAAGACGGGGAGGAAGTGTTCAGAAAGATGGAGACATCGATGCTTGAGGAACTGGCAGGGTCTGATGACAGCTCAGTCCTCAGAGGAAGAGTCTATTCTGTAGGCGGCGGTACGCCGATGAGGGAAGAGAACAGAAGGCTGCTTAAAGAGATAGGCCGTGTGATATGGCTTTCAGTGGAGCCGGAGACTGTGATGTGCAGATTATCACATGACCATTCCAGACCACTGCTCAATGTCGCAGACAGAGAGAAAAAGGTAAGAAACATGATAGCCGAAAGAGCTCCACTATATAAAGAAGCCGCTGATCATGTAGTAAAAGTCGATGGTCTTATGCCATCTCAGATCGTTGATATTATTCTGGAGCTGAAATAAAAATCAATGGGGGCGAACATGAAAATACTTGTTATAAACGGGCCGAATCTTAATTTTCTCGGGATCAGAGAAAAAGCTGTATACGGGAATGAGAGTTACAATACTCTGATGACGATGATCCTGAAGAAAGGCGCTGAGCTGGGAGTAGAGGTCGATACATATCAGAGTAACCATGAGGGTGCGATAATCGACAGACTCCAGCAGGCATATTACGACAAGACAGATGGGGTCATCATCAATCCCGGAGCGTACACCCATTACAGTTATGCAATACATGACGCACTTAAAAGTATATTTGTTCCCAAGGTCGAGGTGCATATTTCCGACATCAATACACGCGAGGAATGGCGCAGGGTGAGCGTGACAGCTCCGGCATGTGACAGGCAGATAGTAGGGCATGGTTTTGACGGATATCTTGAAGCAATGGAATATATCGTCAAATTAGCCCTTGAAAAATAGCAATTGATACGATAAACTACTACGGTATTGTGACGTGATAATCCAGGAGGCTTATTTATGATATCAGCAAGTGATTTCAGGAACGGCGTGACGCTCGAAATTGACGGACAGGTATGCCAGGTCATCGAATTCCAGCATGTTAAACCCGGCAAGGGAGCTGCATTCGTCAGGACCAAGCTTAAGAACGTTATAGGCGGCGGTGTAACAGAGAGAACTTTCCGCCCCACAGAGAAATTTCCTCAGGCACACATCGATTCAAAGGAATATCAGTATCTGTACAAAGATGGTGATCTTTACAACTTCATGAATACCGAGAACTACGAACAGATAGCTCTGGGCGAAGAAGTTGTAAGCGATTCTCTTAAGTTTGTTAAAGAGAATGAAATGGTAAAGCTCGATTCTTATAACGGTAATGTATATGCTGTAGAGCCGCCTTTCTTTGTAGAACTTGAAGTCACTGAAACTGAACCCGGAGTAAAGGGAAATACGGCGACAGGCGCTAACAAACCGGCAACAGTCGAAACAGGCGCGGTCCTTATGGTCCCGCTGTTTGTCAACATTGGTGACAAACTTAAGATCGACACAAGGACGGGAGAGTATCTGTCAAGGGCTTGATCCCTTAACAAGGCTCAGATCATATAATACAGACAGCGTTAATCAGGAGACAATGGATCTTGGGATCTTTTGTCTCTTTTTTTGCACATATATGATCAAACGGAGGTCAGATTTGAAAGAAACAGAATATAAAAAGACCGGAAACCCGGTAATAATAGACCCGCAATATAGAATGGAGTGTTTTCAGGCAGTAAATCTTGAGGAGCCTTCGCCACTGGAATGCTTCACAGGAGAACTCTCACGTGAAATAACAAAATGTGCCGAACCCGAAGAAACTGTGAGCTTCAAGAGTGTTCGAAAGAATAACGGCATACAGAAAGAAGCATGTTTTGTCAGGAGCGGCGAAACAAAGATAGCTCCTGCGTTTTATCTTGATGATTTCTATGATGAATATTACAAGAATGGAAGAACTGTAAGACAGATAGCCGAGAGTATACTTTATGAGGCCAGGATGAGCATGCCCGGCAGGAAGATAAGTTTTGACTTCTGGAAAGATTATAATGAGGTAAAAAAGAGGCTGATCATAAAACTTGTAGGATACTCAGGCAACAGAGAGCTGCTTGCTGAAGTCCCTTATGACCGCATTGAAGATATGGCGGCAATATACTGTTATCTGATGCCTGATGACGGAATGCAGGGCGGTACCATCACGATAAGGAACGAGCATCTGCTCAAGTGGGGAATATCAAAGGAAACGCTTAATGCTGATGCATTCGAAAGCTGCCAAATCTTGCAGCCTGTCTGCATAACAGGAATCTGTGAGGCTTTGGGAATGCCTGTGGATAATAATGAAGATGATGACATGTTCGTCATAAGCAACACCAGCAAGATCTTTGGTGCATCCAGTGTTTTATACCCGGGAGTGCTTGAAAAATTTGCAGCAGAAAAAGATGCTGATATTTTTGTCCTGCCGAGTTCTATACATGAAATGATCCTGGTGCCGGAAAAAGAAGATCAGGATTACAGCACCCTGCCAAATATTGTCAGAGAGACGAACAGGACGGAAGTCGAGCCTGAAGAAGTCCTGTCTGATTCAGTTTATTATTATGACCGCGAAGCAGGAGTACTGAGCAAATATCTTCCCTAAAGTGCTCGTTCAAGTTTGTCCGGCGCAGTTGAAATAGCGCCGGATTTTTGTTATCATCATCACTGACCTTATCATCAATATTTGTCATGCACTCGTAGTCTAATGGATAGAACATCGGCCTCCGACGCCGTAAATGCAGGTTCGATTCCTGTCGGGTGCATTTTTTATTTGCAGAAAATCAGATATCGGGGAGCATGAGCGGTGCTGTGATGGCTCCGCTGCGGTGAATATGGATAAACATCAAATTGATGACAGGAAAATAAAGAACAGTCGTAACAGCAAGACAGATAAAGATCCTGACAACAAAATGAGTTTTGTTGAGAAGATCACGGAATATGCATATAAGATAAAATACCTCGTTATGGATCACAGCTCTGTTGTGCTTCCGGTATTTCTTCTTGCAGTTTCGGCGATCATTATCATTGTGGCTCTCGGTGCCCACAATGCTTCTGTAAAAAGAAAGAGTGCCGAGGAAGCGGCAGCAGCGGCAGAATCTGCGGCAGCAGCATCAACTGAGATCGTTATTGAGGAAAACAAGTATCCGGATGTCAATGAACTGATGAGCACTTATTTTCAGGCGGTCGCTGACGGCGATGTAGATACGATCAGTTCCATAAGCACCAGCATGGATGAGAC
>JAAZDA010000501.1 GCA_012512995.1 Clostridiales bacterium
AGCATATTGTGCTCGGACAGCTCCTTGGGATCGGAGAGAAGATCCTTCTCAAGAGCCATATCCTCCTCATATGTTTTGCCTCGGGACCGGGAACCCGCAAGAGGAAAAGTGTGCAATACTCCATCCTCAAGTTTTGTCAGCGTCTCGGGCGAAGCACCCGCAATCTCGACGTCAGTTCCTGATATGAAAAACATATACGGCGATGGGTTTATCGTCCTGAGTACGCGGTATGTGTCAAGGAGACTACCTTCGAAATCAGCCTCAAGCCTGTTGGAGAGAACGAGCTGGAAGATATCGCCTTCGTGAATGTAATTCTTGACCTTCCTCACTTTTTCGCAGAATTCTTCTTTGGTAAAGAGAGGGCGAAAATCTGATTTCAGTACGCCGGGAACCTCGTGTTTTGGCTCACCGTGGAGAATGAGCTGCTCCATACGGCGAATCTCAAGACCGGCCATGTTGTACTCCTCATCGATGTTATCAAGAGAGATGTTCGCGATGAGGAAAATCTTCTGGAGCTGATTATCGAAGGCGATGACCTTGTCGAACAGCATCAGATCGAAGTCGTTGAAACCATCGCTGTCTTTTGCATCGAGACGGAGAGACGGCTCGGGGTATTTGATGTAGTCGTAGGCAAAGTATCCGACAAGACCGCCTGTGAATGGCGGGAGACCGTCTACTTTGGGACTTTTATGTGCTGCAAGCAGCTGCCTTATGTAATCTTCAGGATGCCTGGTCTCAATTGTGACATCACCGAGTTTCAGCTTTCCATCGAGGCAGGTGATGACAGTTTTCGGGTCATAGCCGAGGAAGGTGTACCTGCCGAACTTCTCATCTCCGGACACGGACTCCAGCATGTAGACGTGGCTCGAAACATTACGGAGGATGCGCAGCACCTCGACCGGTGTGCGGACATCGGAGAGGAGAGTGCTGTAGACCGGGTAGTTTTTTAATTCAGTGTTGGTATTTCTGCCATCAGCACCTGATGTGGCTGCCACAAAACATTTGATCTCTTCAAGTGTAGGATTAAGCATGCTGAGCTCCTTTCTGAGAATAAAAAAGTCCCTGACAGAACATAAACAGTCCTGTCAGGGACGAATAATTCGCGGTGCCACCCTGATTCCGGAGTTTCCTCCGGCTCTTTGTAGGATACTAACATATCCCCGGCTCATGACGTGAGCCATACGTTACGGAATACTGAGCCGGCAAATATTGCGACTTTTCCCCGTACCCTCAGCGGGCCATTTGATGAGCTGTTTCCCGCCTGCTTCTCATCATCGCAGGCTCTCTGTAGAGGCTTTTCTCACCGTTATTTCCGCTTCATCGGTTTGTTTTGCTATTTGAAATTTTCTATACTTTATTACATTAAAGTGATGGTGTCAAGCTGTTTTTGAACAAAGTCAGCAAAGCGATTTCCCGGAAGGCTCTGGCACAGAATCGTCAGTATATTTGCCGAGAATTCATTCGCCTATCAGATGGTGCTCTTTGCAAAATATATAAATTCCGTCATTTTCTGCACTGCCACAAACTGCGCCGGCTGCATGTTTTACATCATCGGAAGCGTTGCCCATAGCTACTCCAAGTCCGACCGATTGCAGCATCGCTATATCATTGCCACCATCACCAAAGGCCAGCGATTGGGATTTATCAAGATGAAAGTACTTGAGTACTTTTTGAATTCCGAACGCCTTGCTTCCGTTTTTGGGGATAATGTCTACTGCGCGCGGCCACCAGGTAGTAATTTCAGCCCCAGTCACCCCATGCAACAGAGCATCGTACTCAGACTTCCTGCCCCCGGCCGTGATTTGATAGATTTCCTGGTTCGCGAGCTCTTCAAAACCTTCGCCAGATGGAACCTCTACATTTGCAATCCTAAAATATTCCACTAAGTCCTCATCGCGGCCGTTTGCCAGCATTCGGTCTATTGAGGACAACACAACAGGCCTGCAGATTTTGCTTGCGTTGCTGATAATCTGGTGTACAGCTTTTGTCTCAATGGGATTTTTGTAAATCTCATCTTTTCCCGCAATGCAATATGAGCCATTGAAGTTGATTATTGCATCAAAATCAATC
>JAAZDA010000102.1 GCA_012512995.1 Clostridiales bacterium
ATTATATGTTCATGCTTGCATGAAAAATATAATTCATTTGAGACCTGAACAATCATGAGGAAGAAGCGAAGCGGATTCCGAATGATTGTAGAATTGCGAAGCAATTCGTATTTCAACAATAAAGTCAGAGAATGAATTATGAAACATACAATTCGTTTTTCACCAATAATTTCAAAGAAGGAAAATTCAAATATGTCTATTATATCAAACACAGGTATTGAGGCTGGCAGCACAGGCGCTGCAGCCGGCACAGCAGATTATGCCACGGATTTTCTTTCTCTGCCGCAGTATGAGTTGGTCAAGCATGAGTATCTGGCGGATATCAATTCTGATTGTTATCTCATGAAACATAGGAAGAGCGGCGCGCGCGTCGTACTGATGCCGAATAATGATAACAATAAAGTATTCTATATTGCATTCCGCACGCCTCCAAAGGATTCTACGGGCGTGGCTCACATCATAGAGCATACGGTGCTGTGCGGCTCGCGAAAATTCCCGGTCAAAGACCCGTTTGTCGAACTTGCAAAGGGCTCGCTCAATACCTTCCTCAACGCCATGACATATCCGGACAAAACAGTTTACCCCGTCGCAAGCTGCAATGACCGCGATTTCTGCAACCTTATGAATGTTTATCTTGACGCTGTTTTCTATCCGCAGATCTACAGCGAGCGCAGAATATTTGAGCAGGAAGGCTGGCACTACGAAGCTGAAAGCCGCGAAAAGGGCATCAGCATCAACGGTGTTGTCTACAATGAGATGAAGGGCGTAATGAGCTCCCCCGATGATGTCCTTGAGGGAGCGATAATGAATTCACTGTTCCCGCACAACACATATGCCTTCGAATCAGGCGGTGATCCTGAGGATATCCCCAAGCTCACATATGAGGATTATCTTGGCTTCCACAGCCGCTATTATCATCCGTCCAACAGCTACATTTATCTGTTTGGAAATGTCAATTACAGTGAGCGGCTGGTATATCTTGATGATCAGTATCTGAGCAAATATGACCAGCTCGCAATTGATTCCGCGGTTTCGATCGAGCCTGATTTTGCAGAGCCCGTGGCGTCATCAAAAGATTACTCAATTATGCAGGACGAAGATCCTGCAGGCAAAACATATCTCAGCTGGAATGTTGCATTCCCCGATGGCAAGGATGAGAAGCTCAACACGGCTTTCCGTGTCATCGACTATGTTCTCTGCGACGCGGAGGGCGGCCCTGTCAAGAAAGCACTTCTTGAAAAAGGCATCGGCAGAGATGTCAGCTCGCAGTATGAATCGGGCGTGGCACAGCCTGTATGGTCTGTCATCGCCAAATATGCAGACGCTGATCAGAACGCTGAATTTGAGAAAACAATTGACGAGACGCTTGAGAATATCGTCAGAAATGGTTTTGACGCAGATGCCCTTGCAGCCGGTATAAACTATCACGAATTCAGATACAGGGAAGCAGACTTCGGCTCATACCCGAAGGGACTCGTGTTCGGGCTTAACGCGCTGGACAGTTGGTTGTATGATGATGCAGACCCATGGTCACGTCTCAGGGACGGCGACATTTATAAAGATCTCAAGGATCGCATCGGTACGGGATACTTTGAACAACTTGTCAGGAAATACCTGATTCAAAACAAGCATCGCAGCGAAATCATGCTTTGCCCGAAAAAGGGACTTACGGCTGAGCGCGACAATGAGCTCAGGAAGACACTCGATGCGTATGCCGCATCCCTGACGGATGACGAGTTTGACAATATTGTCATGGAAACAGAAAGGCTTCGCGAGTATCAGGAGACGCCTGACAGTGAAGAAAATATTAAGAAGATCCCGCTGCTCGGCAGGAAAGATCTCAGGAAGAAACCGGTGCAGTTCAAGAACACAGTAAGGTCACTTGGAAAAATCGGCGGAACACTGCTTGTCCACCCTGTTTTTACCGGAAAGATCGCGTATATCAGCCTGCTCTTCGATATAAGGAATATACCGGAGAAGTACTACAGAATACTGCCGCTCATCAAAACATCTTTTGCTTCGCTCGGTACTTCCAGGTATGATTATGCGGCGCTGAATAATCAGATAAATATCCTGACAGGCGGCATAAGCTGTGGAATTACGAATTATACCAGTGTCAATGATCCTGATGAGTACAAACTGATATTTGATGTTTCGATGAAGGTTCTTCACCCGAATCTTGAGAAGGCTTTCGAACTGCTGGAGGAGATAGTCCTGAGGAATAACTGGCACGACATCGCGCATCTTAAAGACGTTGTTGCAGAGGAATACTCCGCAATGAGAGCAGACCTGCCATCCAGCGGACATGTAACCGCCGTGATGCGTGCCGGTTCATACTTCTTTGAACAGCAGAAAGTGAGTGATGATCTCAACGGTATCGGTGCTTACCAGTGCATAGATGAGATAAACAGCAAACTGAAAGACAGCGGCAACAAAGCAGCAACAGTTGGCGAAGCCGCAATTTCCCGGGCGGCGGACAGCGCCGCGACTTCCGGGGCAGCGGACAGCGCCGCAACCTCTGGTGCGGCTGACGGAGCAGTCACGCCGGGCTCATATGAGGATGAGCTCTGCAATCTTCTTGATGAATGCTCTAAATGGATATTTACAAAATCGCACTGCATTATTGCTGATGTGACAGATGAAAAAGAAGGCGTCACCGAAGCAGAACCGTTTATCAGAAAATTTATCAAATGTCTTCCGAAGGAATTGGCAGCCGCAGATACAACAGCCGCCGCAGTAGCATCAGATTCATCCTTGATCCGCTGTCTATGCCTGACGCGGAAAGCAGATACAACAGCCGCCGCAGCATCATCAGATTCATCCGCTGCTGGTGCATCAGCAGCTTTAGATATGGCAGCCGCTGACGGCACGCCGCCTGACGATCTGAGGCCATACAGCGCTGTGCCGATTAAGAAGAATGAAGGCCTCGAAACAGCCGGCCAGGTGCAGTACGTCTGCCGCGCAGGAAACTTCAGAAGGCATGGTTATAAGTATACAGGTGCGCTGCGTGTTTTGAAGGTAATCATGAATCTCGATTATCTGTGGAGCCGCCTGCGTGTCAAGGGCGGGGCATATGGCTGCATGTCGCAATTCAATAGCGATGGCTGCTCGTTCTTCGTGTCGTTCCGTGACCCGCACCTCAAAGAGTCAGTTGAGGTCTATGAGCAGGCCGCAGATTTTGTGCGTTCCTTCGATGTGGCTGAACGCAAAATGACACAGTTCGTCATAGGAGCCGTAAGTGCGCTCGACAGTCCGCTCACGCCGGCGCAGACCGGAAGATTTGCACTTGGCTGCTATATGACAGGCAAAACATATGAGATGCTGCAGACTGAACGCAGGGAGATCCTTACCTGTGAGCCCGGGGATATCAGAGCTCTGGGCGACTACATCGACGCTTTTATGAGTGATGACAACATCTGCGTGGTCGGCAGCACAGAGCAGATAGAGAATAATAAGGATCTTTTCATGAACGTCGGAAAACTGTTGTAAAAACATTAAGCCTCATTAAAAGATATTCATATAGACGTTTAAAATACATTCAAAATTAATTCTGAAAGTAATTGACAGAGCAAAAATCGTGTCCGGAATCGACATATACAAACGTAATCTTAGCATTGGAACAGCCAGTTTTGGACAGTAATAATGATGCTCCATCACGGAGGACTGATAAATAATGAAGAGTACTTGTTTTGGAAAAAGAATAGTGTTTGCGGCGGTGATCGCGGCAATGCTGTCATGTGTTCTGACGGCATGCGGTTCATCAGCAAATTCGCTATACAACACGGTCGCAGGAGATACAGGAACTTACGCGGCAGATGATCAGGCAGCTGATTATTCAGCATCGAACGGTATAGCGGCCGGTAAATCAATGGCAAGCGCGGAGTACGTGAGCAATTCGGGCAATGGAGCGGATACAGCGTCGCAGGACAGCTCGCTCACGAGCGGCGAAGACAGTGATAAAGTCACAAGAAAACTCGTCAAGACCGTTTACCTCAGCGCTGAAACGGAGGATCTTGATTCTTTTGAGACCTCACTTGGTAAGCAGGTAAGCGATGTCGGAGGTTATATCGAATCGTCCAGCATCAGCAACGGCAATGGCGCGGTCTATTATGATGATCCTTCATATTCTTCGTCATCAACTAAGACGCGGTACGGCTCATACACGATCCGCATCCCGGCAGACAAGCTTGATTCCTTTGTGGCGCAGGTTTCAGGCGAAACAAATGTTTTGTCGCAGTCTACTAATGTCGACGATATCACACTTCAGTATGTGGACAATCAGAGCAGGATAGAAGCGCTGAAGATCGAGCAGCAGAATCTGATGGATATGCTGAAGAAGGCAGAGACCGTGGAGGATATGATCGCCATCCAGGCTCAGCTCACCTCTGTAAATGCTGATCTTCAGAGTTACCAGTCACAGCAGAATTATTATGACAATCAGGTCGATTA
>JAAZDA010000103.1 GCA_012512995.1 Clostridiales bacterium
ATGATAGTTGACAGTGACCTTTATTATCTCGGCAGAGTCACCGGAGAGGCCTATTATATGGACAGGGCAGAGGATGGAACAGCCTGGCTTATGCAGACACTTGAACTATATCCTGATAAGACAGGTTATGGCAGATATGGTGTCCTGTCCGAGAGGTGGTGCCCAAGTGATGGACTTGTGATCCAGCGTGATTCAGATGGGAACCCATATAGTTCATGGTTCAGCTATAACCTCTGGGCTGCATCGGCAGCATTTGAGGAAGTGTGCGAGAGGGCGTTGGAAACTGAACAAAAGAAAAGCTAAGAAAGGTCACAAAAGGACAGAAATGAAAAAATATAACAACAGGGTTTCAGAAATCAATATAGCCTACATCGGTGGAGGTTCCAGAGGCTGGGCATGGACATTTATGACAGACCTGGCTCTGGATGATCAGATAAGTGGGACGATAAGGCTTTATGACCTTGATAAAAAGGCTGCCGAGAATAATGAGATAATCGGGAATCATCTCATGCAGAGAAATGATGCGAAGGGCAACTGGAAATTTGTTGTCAGTGACTCAATAAAAGAAGCTCTGACAGGATGTGATTTTGTTGTTATTTCAATCCTGCCAGGGACTTTTGACGAGATGGCTGTAGATGTCCATATGCCTGAGAGGCTTGGAATATATCAGTCAGTTGGTGACACAGCAGGGCCAGGCGGTATTATCAGAGCGCTCCGGACGATACCGATGTATGTAACAATAGCTGAGGCTATCCGTGATTACTCACCTGATGCATGGGTAATAAACTATACGAACCCCATGTCTCTCTGCGTCAAAACTCTTTATTATGTCTTTCCTGGAATTAAGGCGTTCGGGTGCTGCCATGAAGTTTTTGGGACACAGAAAGTCCTTCAGGGGATATATGAAAACGTCACAGGTGAGAAGATCAGCGACTGGCATGACATATACGTAGATGTTCTGGGAATTAACCATTTCACCTGGTTTTCAGGAGCTTCATACAAAGGAACTGATATTTTCCCGATATACAGAGAGTATATAGATAAACACTTTGAAGAAGGTTTTGAGGAACAGTCAGATAACTGGATGAATTCTTCATTTAACTGCGCTAACAGAGTGAAGATGGATCTTTTCAACAGATATGGGTGGATAGCGGCAGCAGGAGACAGGCATCTCGCGGAGTTCATGCCGGGCAATGAGTATCTCAATGATCCTGGAACCGTGAAAAGGTGGAAATTCCAACTGACAAGTGTTGACTGGAGAAAAGAAGACCTGCAGCAAAGGCTTGACCGCAGCAGGAAACTTTGCTCATTTGAGGAAGAAGTAAAACTCGAGCCGACAGGTGAAGAGGGAATATCGCTGATCAAGGCTCTTTGTGGTCTGGAGAGACTCATAAGCAATGTGAACATTCCAAACAGCGCATTGCAGGTATCAAATCTGCCAGCGGATGCTGTTGTTGAAACAAATGCTGTGTTCGAGTTAGACAAGATCCATCCCATCATGTCAGGGAGCCTGCCGCGTGCAATTTATGATCTCGAGCTGCCTCATGTGGAAAATCATGACAGGACTCTTAGAGCCGCTCTTACAGGTGACAGAAATCTCGTGGTTGAAGCGTTTGAACATGATCCAAATGTAAAGGGACACAATCTCGCCCATAAGGATATTGAGAAACTTGTAGATGACATGATAGCCGGAACAAAGAAATACCTGCCGGAATACTGGAAGTGAACAGTCAAAACAAAATAAAGTGCAAAATAAAGAAGAATTAACTGAATTATTCATATGAATAAAGTCGGAGGACTGGTATCTTTTCCTTATCAGGAGGTAAGTGGATATGGAAAAGATAAAGATTGGATTTGCACCGACAAGGAGAAGTATCTTCAGTGCGCCGGA
>JAAZDA010000104.1 GCA_012512995.1 Clostridiales bacterium
ACAATACCCTCGAACACATTGATGTCAGGATCAGCTTTTCTACAGGCTGTTACAGCGTCTTTTCTTAAAGAGTCATCAGCGTGGAAGCATTTTACGCCGAGCTGAGGAATCTCGCCGGGAGCATAGCCGAAAATGGTAGCGTCGACATCATGGTATGTAGCATCAACTGAAACACCTATATCGCCGATATTGATGTCATTGTTAAGTGATCCTGCAACCCCGGTGTTGATAATATGAGTCACCCCGAATCTGTCAGCCAGGATCTGAACGCAAAGACCGGCATTGACTTTGCCGACACCGCTCTTGACGATAACAACATTTGTTTTGCCAAAAAAACCTTCACAGAATTCCATTCTTGAGTATGTAGTACATTTTCTGTTCTGGACCTTGTCCTTCAAAGTGGAGACTTCCACATCCATAGCGCCTATAATTCCAATTTTCATATCAGATACCTTTCATATTATTTATTCCGGATATATAAGGTGTTTCGCATCGATATTGTAAAGAGTATTATCGAGATAACGCTTTGCAAGAAAATTTGCCATACCAAGATTCTGATCGAGGTAATTGCCACAGTCTGAAGGAGCGGCTCCCGGTATTTCGCCGTGAAAATCGCGGATGAATTCGTAAATTTCAGTGATGAGAGGAACGATATCTTTGGATTCATAATCTCCGGCCAGAAGCAGATAGAAGCCAGTCCTGCAGCCCATCGGGCCGAAATACGCGACACGATCTGACCATTCTTTGCTGTTACGCAGATATGTAGCACCGAGATGTTCAATAGTATGAACTTCAGCGGTATTCATGACAGGTTCACGGTTAGGAGCGGTCATCCTGAGGTCAAATGTTGTTATTATCTGTCCACCAAAATTGTCCTTGCGCGAAACATATATGCCAGGTTCTAGAAGAAGGTGGTTGATTGTAAAGCTTGTAATTTTTTCCATTGCATACTCTCCATTATTGAAATGAATAAGATTTAATTTACTTGTCAATTATCACCTTTAAATAATGAAAAGTAAAGAAAAACACCGGTGCCGTTTTCGCGGTACCGGTGCTGGTCTAAACAGATCATTTGACTTCTATCTTCTTGACTTCCTGTTCAGGAAGGTGATCTCTCTTAGGGAATTTGACGGTAAGAAGACCGTTTTCATAAGAAGCATCTATATCTTCCGTAGTAATGTTGTTTACACGGAAACTTCTTACATATGACTGAGTGCGGCGTTCCTTACGGATGAAGTTCTTATCCTTCTTATCATCCTTGTCTTCTTCAGTGTGCTGAGCTGATATAGTGAGGACTTCATTTTTAAGTTCTATGTTGATATCTTCTTTTCTGAACCCGGGCATTTCAGCTTCAAGAACATAATTGCCATCCTTTTCGCTTATATCAGTTGAGAAACCTGAAAAGCTCTTTTCAAGTTCGTTGCTGCCATCCCAGAATGCCGGAAGCATATCGTCAAACATATCAAACGGATCGTCATAATAATTATTTCTTCTGTAAAGTGTAGGTGTAAACATAAGTCATTCCTCCTTAAATATACTAATCATTTGTCTGAGTTCATACCGACCATTGGAACTGTTTCATTCATTTCCTTCAGGTCTTCCTCATTTCTTTTAACAACTCTGTTATACAACACATATAACAAGTAGTCAATTAAGGAATAATTATAGATCTGTTATAAAAATATAAACTGAAAGAATTTCAAAAATAAGTGTTGACACTTTAGAAATAGTTGATATACTTATAACAGTAACAGTTATCAATATTGAAACAACGCAGTAAGAGAATTAATTCAGGCGTGATCAATAGGAAAACAAGATGTCAGTCATCCTGAAACTAAGGACGAGGTAAACGCTATGACACTTAAACACAGTAAACAACGGGATGCAATATATGGTTTTCTTAAGGATCGTAAGGATCATCCGACAGCCGATGTGATATATGAGGCGGTCAGGAAGAAGGAACCCAATATAAGCCTTGGCACGGTATACCGCAATTTGTCAGTCCTCAAAGAAACAGGAATGATCAGGACTGTAGAGGTAGGTGACGGAGCAGTACATTTCGATGCAGATGTTTCAAACCATAATCACTTCATATGTACGGAATGTGGATGCGTAGAAGACATAGAAATGAAGAGCATTGACAAGGTCAGAGAAATAGCTTCAGAGAACTTTGATGGAAAGATCACAGGATTCAATACTTACTTTTACGGATTATGCAGTGACTGTCTTGAGAAGAGAAAAGCGTAACGATAACGGTAACAACTCGTCAAAATATGTTTTGACGGAAAATATAAACAACACATCATATTATAAAAGGAGAGAATTACTATGAAATTTGTATGTCAGGTTTGCGGTTATGTTTATGAAGGCGATGCAGCACCGGAGAAATGCCCCGTTTGCGGAGCTCCGGCTTCCAAGTTCACAAAGGTAGAAGATGGTGAGATGACATGGGCTGCTGAGCATGAGCTCGGCGTAGCTAAGGGTGTGAGCGAGGATATCATCAATGATCTTCGTGCCAACTTCAACGGAGAGTGCTCAGAAGTTGGTATGTATCTCGCAATGGCAAGAGTTGCTTATCGCGAAGGATATGCTGAAATCGGAATGTATTATGAGAAGGCTGCTGCTGAAGAAGCTAATCATGCATCAAGATTTGCTGAGCTTCTCGGAGAAGTCCTCACAAATTCAACAAAGAAGAACCTCGAAATGCGTATTGAAGCTGAGAACGGTGCAACAGCAGGCAAGACAGATCTCGCTAAGAGAGCAAAGGCTGCTAACCTTGACGCGATCCATGATACAGTTCATGAGATGGCAAGAGACGAAGCTCGCCACGGCAGAGCATTCAAGGGCCTTCACGACAGATATTTTGGCTGAGCCAAATCGCATCAGCGATCATGATTTGAATTTCGAACATATAAATATAAGCAGGGCGTCCATATGGGCGTCCTGCTTTTTGGCAGTCAGCCTGGCTGCACATGTTATAAAATAACTGTGAAAGTGAACGTAACAGGGCATCTATGTTACAATAAGTTTTATCAGAAAGGTCGTTGTATGACATTCAAGAAGAGACTGATCATAGCGTTTACAATTGTTTTGATGGTGCCGCTGGTGCTGACATCAGTCAGCTTTTTTGTGATAGGAAATTATATGATGCAGCCGGGGGATGAAGCGCTAAGGCTGCACGATTATGAAGACCTGACTGGAAATATTCAGGCATATGTTGAGAAGACAGACAAAATCTATAATGAACTATGCGAGACAAAGAAGAGCAATGAGTTAAAACTGGAGGATGAGGATTATCTTTCTTCTTTCACAGATGAGCTGGCGGATCTGAATTCATTTCTCGTTGTTCGGAAAGATGGCGAACTGTATTATTCGGGAAATGAAAAAGCAGCAAAAAGCGTCTTTGATCAACTGCCTGCTTATACTGAGGATGCAGGAGACAGCAATTATGTATTCTATGCTGACAATATGGAGAAGACGGTAAGACAACTGAATTTTGATTTTGCAGACGGTGGAAAGGGAACTGTATTTCTGGTCACCGGAGTCGTGACTCTGATCTCAAGAAAGTTCCTTGTAAGCATGATGGTCGCCATAGTCGGTGTGCTGGTAATTACGGCGCTGCTACTTATCGAATGGCTGCAGAAAAGCGTTGTTGAGCCGATCGACAAGCTAAGCGTTGCCATGGAGAACGTGCGTGACGGGAATCTCACATATATGCTCACGAGGGGGCAGAAGGGCGAAATAGGGGATCTATACAAGAACTATGAGGATATGAGACTCCGGCTCAAAGAGTCAGCTGATGAGAAACTGGAACATGAGAATCAGAATAAAGAGCTGATAAGGAATATATCCCACGACCTTAAGACACCGATCACATCCATAAAAGGATATGTTGAGGGACTTATGGATGGCGTTGCAAATACCCCTGAGAAACAGCATAAATATCTTCAGACTATTTACAATAAATCAAATGACATGGACAGGCTTATCAATGAGCTTACGTTATATTCCAAGATAGACAATGACAAGATCCCATATAACTTCCACAAGATCAATGTAACTGAATACTTCGGTGATTGTGTCGATGAGATCGGGGTGGACATGGAGTCTCGAGGGATAGAACTCAATTACTCAAATCTTGTTTCGCCTGACACACTTGTGATAGCGGATCCGGAGCAGATCAAGAGGGTGATAAACAATATTGTCAGCAACAGTGTCAAATATATGGATAAGGCTAAGAAGAAGATTGAAATCCGTATCCTTGACGAACAGGATTCAATAAGAGTGGAGATAGAGGACAACGGACGCGGAATATCTGCCAGGGATCTGCCCAATATTTTTGACAGATTCTACCGCACTGACTCTTCGAGGAACTCGGCACAGGGAGGCAGCGGGATAGGGCTTTCCATTGTGAAGAAGATAATTGAGGATCATGGAGGTTACATCTGGGCTACAAGCCGCGATGGCGAGGGAACATGTATGCACTTCGTCCTGCGCAAATATCGCGAGAAAACAAATGAAGACGACAGTGTTGAAGGAAAAGCGTCGGAAGAACAAGGAGAGGATTTGAAATGACAAAGAAAAAGATTTTAATTGTAGAGGACGAAACATCTATTGCGGATCTCGAGAAGGATTACCTTGAATTGAGCGATTTTGACGTCACGATATGCAACAACGGCGAGGATGGTCTGAAGGCAGCACTTGACCAGGATTTTGCGCTTGTTATCCTTGATCTCATGCTCCCCGGGATAGATGGTTTTGAGGTATGCAAGAAGATCCGCGAGACCAAGAACATCCCGATTCTGATGGTTTCGGCCCGCAAGGATGATATAGACAAGATACGCGGTCTCGGCCTCGGCGCGGATGATTACATGACAAAACCGTTCAGCCCGAGCGAGCTCGTAGCCAGGGTCAAGGCGCACCTGGCACGTTATGAAAGGCTTGTCGGAGCCGGGCAAACGGAAAATGACGTGATAGAGATAAGGGGACTTAAGATAGACAAAACAGCAAGACGTGTCTTTATTGACGGGGCGGAGAAACAGTTCACGACAAAGGAATTTGATCTTCTCACATTCCTTGCGGAACATCCGAATCACGTATACTCAAAAGAAGAACTTTTCCGCGAGATCTGGGACATGGATTCGATCGGTGACATCGCTACAGTTACTGTCCACATAAAGAAGATCCGTGAGAAGATAGAGTACGATAC
>JAAZDA010000105.1 GCA_012512995.1 Clostridiales bacterium
AATACATTCTCATCATAATCGACTCCGCCTGTCTCCCGTCGGCAGATCCTTGCGAATATTGAATTCACCGCATCGAGAACAGTCCTGCGGCTCCTGAAATTTCTGTCGAGGTCCACGCGGATCCTATGCTCATCGTCCTCTTTGTACTCAGCATATTTGTTCATGAATATTTCAGGCCTTGCGAGCCTGAATTTATATATACTCTGCTTGACGTCGCCTACCATGAAACGGTCATAGTTCCCATTCTCTTCGCCGGATATCATACTGAGCATCATTTCCTGCACGTCATTGCTGTCCTGATACTCATCAATAAGGACTTCTTTGAAATAATCCTGGTAGGACAGAGCTGCCTTGCTGGGTCTGACCGATCCGTTATCTCCGCGGTCGCAGAGTATCATCAGCGCCATGTGTTCGAGATCGTTGAAATCTATGACGCTGTCGTCCTTCTTGGCCGCAGAGAAGTCATCGGCGAATTCCTGTGTCAGCCTTATGAGCTCACCCAGAGGTCCTCTGGCATCGCACATCTTCTTCACTATGATCCCGGGGGATTCAGCAAAGAAGTCAGCGTTCAAAGCTTTTAGTTTACCCTTTATATCATCTCTCCCGCCCTTGACCGCATCCTTCATTTCAGGATCGATGTCGGAATACTTCTTGCCACGCGTCGACGGTATTTTGTCCCATTCTGAACAGCAGCAGATGGAAATGCTGTTCCAGAGAGCTTTCCATACCGATGTTCCAGTGGCCGTCACCGCAGCCGCGGCCGCTCTTACAGGTGCAAAACGCGCCTTGCTCTCATTCTCAAGGAAGTCCGCATATGGGTATGGTCCTCCCGTCTCTTCGCTGAGTTTCACAAGCTCTGAATATTCATCCTCGTATTCGCCTATCGTCTCTGCCACCTGAAGCAGAAAATCACGCACCCAGTTCTTCATAAATAATTCATCTTCTGATGCGCAGTCGTAGTCAGCCCTTCTCTGTGCCAGCCATTCATCGGGCCACGGGTGGCTCATGGCATTTTTATACAGCGTAAGGATCCTGTCATTGAGATCGCTGTCGTTCATTCCCGGGCAGAAATACTCGATACATTGATGGAATTCTTCCGTTCCCTTCTTATGTTCTTCCTCGAGCATTTTGTCGAGTTCTTCGCCGGCACGCATCTTGGTCTCCATCTCATCCATCTGTCTGAATCCCGGGTCGAGACCTATATCATTGAAATTGTTGCGAAGCAGAAAGGTGCAGAAACTGTCAATCGTTGTTATCTGAGCATTATGAAGAAGCGTCGCCTGGCGCTGGAGATGACGATTCTCCGGATCGCGCTCAAGTCTCTTTTCTATCGCCGCCGCTATCTTCTCTCTCATCTGCGAAGCAGCAGCCTTGGTAAAGGTCACTACAAGAAGACGGTCCACATCAAAGGGTTCATCCCCATCTGTGATCATCTTTACTATCCTTTCGACGAGGACGGCTGTCTTACCGCTGCCCGCCGCCGCCGAGACCAGTATATTCCTGTTTCTCAGGTCAATGACCTTCTGCTGACTGTCAGTAAATCTCATAGCACCCATATCAGTCTTTCTTCCCGCCTTTTGTCCTGCTGCCTGGTATCCTCAGATCAAGACCGCAGGCATTCCTGTAAGGGCAGTACCTGCACGCATCATCATTTCCGTCCCTGAACGGCTCTGTCTCTATCCTTCCGTCCAGAATTCCGCGCCCCATTTCCTTCATCTTTCCGTATGCACTATCGCGAAGTCCGTCAAAACTCTCGCTGGTGTACAGTCTTGCCGATGCCGAAACTGTTCCATCCTTTTTATACGAAACAGGAATCACTTCCGAACTCCCACTTCCGGTCGCGGTATCCAGCAGAGCAATCACAGCTCCATCATTCATCAGCATTCCGGTAGGCCGGAGCTTCCTGCGTCTCTCATCCTCAATATCTTCCTCTCCGGATGTGACCTTAGCCGTCTCTTCTATGAGCGGATCCTGGAGCCTGCAATAGAACATCGCGGCTGGCACAACACTTCTGCCCGGCTCATGTTTTGCCATATTCTCCATGAACTCTGTCATATATACCACGAGCTGCAGCTGCCTGCCCTCGTTGATCTTATCAAGGGAGAGATCCCTGTTCCCGGATTTATAATCTATGATCTTTACATAGGTGGCACTCTCACCCCTGCAGACATCCACCCTGTCGATTCTTCCCCTGAGGAACATAGCCCTTCCGCCGCTCCCCTCATCAAGGAATATCTTCACTCCGTCTATGGATTCAGGCTCCGTCGTCCCGAAAGGAAGCTCGAATGCATACGGCTCGAAGCTGCTGCTCCGCTCCTGATACTGCAGTGTGTCGACGGTCCTTGCGAGCACCCTTTTCATTCTGGCCAGAAGATATGTGCTCCGCGCCGTGGAGTGCAGGATGCGACCGCCGTAGATCTCGGCTCCCTCATCAAGAATATGAGAAGATATCGCTTCTCCCTGTTCCCTGCTGAAGCTCTTCCACGTAAGCCCTTCTTTGATAAGTTCCCTGGAAAACAGGTTCAGCGCGTCATGCAGTACAATGCCCGTATCGGCCGGGCTCAGGACAAAGCTTTCCCTCTCGCGGAGTCTGAGTCCATACTGCAGGTACTGTCTCGCATAGCAGTCAGCGCATTGCTCAAGTCTGCTGACCGAGCCGCTGACCGTATTACCATAGATTTTTTCAGCAGCGCTCTTTGAAAGCCGCCCCGGCGTATAATTCATGAACGCGGCGCCCTTAAGCTTCATCATCTGATCCCTGAGCCCGCTTCCTGAAGCCGTATCGCAGCATACGCCGTAAACAGTCAGGAATCCGCGCTTCTCAGAGAGCTTATCTGCCCCGTCATAATACCCGTCCGCATACCGGCGCAGAGAGTCCGCCACGAAAGCTACACTGTCCTCAGGGAAAACAAGTTGTTCCTCCACAGTCCGGCGCTCCGGTGCCTCCACCCTTCCGTCAGACAGACTCCCCGGGAAGAGCTTCTCCAGCATCGCTATCAGGTATGAAGGTCTCATGCTCCTTCCGTCAGTCGCAACATCAGCGTATGAAACGCACAGCATATTATCAGGTGTTGTCAGGTTCAGATAAAGATAGAGCCGCTGGATATACATTTGTTTTCTCGGTGCCGGAGCCAGCTCCACGCCGGCTCCCTCAAGGAACTCCCTGTCAGGGTCCGAAATCATTCCGCCCTTGCCTGCGCCGGCCGGAATGTTACCATCGTCAGCGCCGAGAACAAAGAGCACTTTGACCTGTGTGAGCCTTGATCTCTCGAGATCTCCCACTAGGACATGATCTGCCTGCTGCGGCAGCGTTCCAAGATTTATCTCGGCAAAACCAGCTTCAAGAAGCTCAAGATAATCCTTTGACGAAATCGGTTCGTCGCCCAGCAGGTCACTTATTTCATGCAGGAGCTCATCAACGCTCTGCCATATCTGAGTGTACTCATCCGCTCTGACAAGATCCCCGGCAGCGCGGAACTCCTCAGCCTTTTCATCCATTTTCTCCTGTACGCGCTGCTGCGCAAGAAAGTTCCTGAGGCGCTCTGTCCTCTTGCCGGCGCTCTCACCGTTTTCCGCATCCTCATAAAGCGGAGCAAAACTATCCACAAGGGTCTTTCTCGCAGGCTCAAGCTGCGCATTGAACGCCATTTCCCACTTCTTCCTGCCGGCAATTCCGCGCGCCAGACAATAGTTCTCAAGGAGATCAGTCTCGTCTGTAGTGATGTCTGCCAGTCCGCACCTTAGATAATGAAAAACAGATTCATACGACCAGTTATCCGACCTTATCTTCTCAGCGCCCCTTATGGCCTCTATCAGCGGGTTGTGCATCACTTTCTTCGTGACATCGACATATACCGGTATCCCATAGCGCGCACAGTATTTACGCACCGGATCCTCATAAGAAGCCATGTCACCGGTGACCACGGCAAAATCTCTGTAGCAGAAGCCGCGCTGTCTTATAATGTCGCTTATCATTATGCACATCTGGCGGACTTCCTCTGCGATGGAAGAAGCCTCATAAATGCGGAATGCACAGTGATTTTCTGTATCACATAATTTATCCGTAAATGGAACTGCAGGATATCTGAAAAGGTTCTTCTCGAGATGTGAAAGAGGGGCTGTTGCTGAGAATCTCACAGGCACGCAGGACGCCTTCATGCTGCGATCCATGCCGATATATTCATCTGCAACGTGCTGTACTCCGAGATCCGCCGCAAGGGCGGAAAGATCTTTGACTGTCTTTCTTGTCAGATAGAACAGGTCTTCCGGTGCACCGGCTGATGAGGAAGTCAGGACCTCATCCGGAGTTATCCCGCCATCTGAGGACAGGGTGAGACTTATTATCACTTCCGGTGCATATTTCATGATCTGGGCTACAACGCGGTTCTGAACGGGCGTGAAGCCTGTAAATCCATCGAAAACAAATACTGACTCTGCTGCAAAAGCAGAGCGTGACACGGCTTCGGCCACAAGATCGAGCGTCTCTTCTGTTGTTACAAAGCGCTCATGTTCATAATCAAGAAATGTTCTGTAGATTGTCTGGAGATCCTTGAGGCGCGCCACCAGTGCGCCCCTGCGGCCGTCTTTTGCCGCATAATCTATAAGCTGATTAATGTCTTCCGGTGTTATACCGTATTGCATGAATTCCGAGATGGCCGATTTTACTTCAGAAATATATCCTTCACGTTTGAGATTGCCGCCTATTACCGGCAGACTGCCGGCTATCTTCCCGGCAAGTTTTCTGATTATCAGGCTCTTGCCCACATCGCCGAGTGCCCTGACCTGCGCCGTGCCCGCCTCTTCGAATATGCGGTGTGATAACCTGCCAAAGCTCAGCACATCTATATTCAGTATCCCACGGGAAGGATGTGCCATAACGATATCCTTCTGCGTCTGCATCGTATACTGTTCGGGAACAATAAAGACATAATTTGCAGCCTTCACCTTGCCCGCCTGGCTTTTCGACCCGGCAGCTCCGCTTTCATCATTGTCACCGGTCTCATGCATCCCGAACTGGGCGCGCAGTGATTCCGTCGCTCTGTCAATGATCTCTTTATGCAGTTCAGTGCTCTTTCCTGCGCCCGAGGCGCCGAAAACAAATCTATAGCTCATACACTCCACCAATTAAAAAAACAGCGAAAGGAAACATGTTCCTCCCGCTGCATTATCACATCATATGTGATTTCAGACAAGAACAGAAATCAATTATTGTTATCTTTGGCCTTCTTTTCGTCTTCTTCCTCTTCAGAAAGACTCTCACCCTGTGCAATCTGGAAATCCACACCGGTGTCATTTGGTGTTTCCTCAGCAAAATTGTAATCCTTGCCCGGAAGTATTGCATTGAGAATAATACCTACAAACGAACCTACTGCAAGTCCTGAGAAGCTTATTGTAGTTGCTCCTACAGTAAATCCTACTGAACCTGCCGAACTGTAATTGATGCCGATCGAAAGAACAAGGATAAGTGCTGCGACTATAACATTGCGGCTCTTTGAAAAATCCACCTTTGTCTCTACGATATTGCGGACACCGACTGCTGAGATCATTCCGTAGAGCACCAGTGAAATTCCTCCTATCGTTGCTGCCGGCATAACTTCGATTATTGCTGCGAACTTGGGGCAGAATGAAAGGATAACAGCGAATACAGCTGCAAGTCTTATGACCCTTGGGTCATATACTCTTGTGAGCGTAAGGACACCTGTATTTTCTCCGTATGTTGTGTTGGCCGGAGCTCCGAAGAGTGACGCCACTGTTGTAGCAAGTCCGTCGCCTGTGAGTGTTCTGTGAAGGCCCGGATCCTGTATGAAGTTCTGGCCTACAGTTGAAGATATGGCTGAGATATCACCGATGTGTTCCATCATGGTCGCAAATGAAATGGGAACGATCATGATGACTGATGAAATAAGGAGTGATGTATTTACATTGCCGTTTGTCCAGATTCCGAATACTGTGCGATCCCACTGAACAGGAAGGCCTATCCATGCAGCTTCTCTTACTGCTGTGAAATCAATGAGCCCTGCAAATGCTGCCACAAGATATGATGAAACAACACCGAGGATGATAGGAATTACCTTGATCATTCCTTTACCCCAGATATTACAAATTATGATCACCGCTATGGCTACAAGTGCTACCCACCAGTTAGTCGCGCAGTTATCTACAGCAGACTGTGACAGATTAAGACCTATTGCAATTATGATAGGACCGGTCACTATAGGTGGGAAATACTTCATTACTTTTCTTGCACCGAATGCCTTGAAAAGGCCGGCAAGTACAAGGTACATGAGACCGGCAACAGCGACACCGAAGCAAGCATACGGCAGAAGTTCTTTCTCCCCGTCAGGTGCTATAGCCGCGTATCCTGCTATGAACGCAAATGATGATCCAAGAAAAGCCGGAACTTTTTTCTTTGTTATGGCATGGAACATAAGTGTTCCGATACCGGCAAAGAGCAATGTTGTTGAAACACTTAGTCCTGTCAGTACAGGTACAAGTACTGTAGCCCCGAACATTGCAAACATGTGCTGCAGACCAAGCAGCATCATTTTAGGAGCACCAAGCGCCCTCGCATCGTAAATAGGTTGTTCACCGATCTTGCTTTTTTTGACAGATGACATCTTCTCCCTCTCTTTCTGTGTCCTCCCGGACACCCCGTAATATTCTACCGATAGCTTTTATCAACGTCAAGGAATTTTGACTCAAAAAAACACCGGTGCAGGTATCTCACCCGCGCCGGTGTGCTTTCTATGATTTACTGTCATCAAAGAATTCATCTACATTATCTGATTTTTCTTCCGCATTACTGTTTACTGTCGTATATGTTTTTTCTTTATCATTTACTATGTCTCTGACTTTTCCGGCTGATTCAACCACTGCATCCTTGAACTGAACAGCCGTGTCACCGACCACTTTAAGGATATCTTCTCCTTTGGGGCCGATCGTTTCCTTCACCTTGGGAACCACTTCAGTCCTGACTTTATCTGCAGCACTGGTCGCTGTCTCTTTGAGAGTAGTATATGCCCTCTCAGCAAACGCAGCAGCATCGCTCACATAATCTTCATCAGCTCCGCTGTCGACGTCAGGATCAGTAAAACCTTTGCTGTTCTCATCTTCACGGCTGTCATCGTCATCTGATGAATCGTCAGTTTCTTCACAAGCTTCGTCTGGATCCTCATCAGCAGGTGACTTATCACCGGTGTCAGCATCGGAATCACATACTGATTCTTTGGAACTGCTCTTCAGATAACCGTATACACCGACAGCTGCAACTGTAAATACAGCCAGGCCAAATAGTGTCTTGCCAAATTTGCTCATGTATGTTACCTCCTGATAATTCTTATCATTTATGAAATTCTACCTCAATTCACAGCATAAATAAAGAAACATATGCATATTTTATCACCTGTAAAGCAGTTTAAGGCTTGAAAGCGCCAAAATCCCGTGATATAGTAATTTTTAAGACCAATTTGGTCAACGGAGC
>JAAZDA010000500.1 GCA_012512995.1 Clostridiales bacterium
CTTCAAATTTGGCGCACCATACCGGCCGCCATTTTCCTCGCGGCTCTCCTCTTTGGTATTGCCAGAAGGCACGATTTTGAAAGGCTTTGGATTTTACCGCGTACACAGCTTTCGTGGCGCAAAGCATTGTATATGATTCCGATGTTTATGGTTGCTACAGCAAATTTGTGGCACGGTATTGTACTGCGCTATGCACCATTTGAAACAATGTGGTACATCATTGCCATGCTGCCTGTTTCACGGAGTATTCAACGCATTGGCGGCATTCAGCAATGAAGCCAGGCAGACCATCGGATACCAGATTGCCGTTTGTGTGGTAATCAGTCTGCTCTCGATGGGATATGCGGCTTATTTGTGGAGGCTAAAATCGTCAGACTCAACAGCGGAGACAACCGTAAAAGAAATGGGAAATTGAATTTGTGGAGGTAACATGGAGCGATGATAAGCTATATTGCATTTTTGCGTGGTATCAATATAAGTGGTAAAAACAAAGTGCCTATGGGTGAACTAAAATCAACTGTGAGGGGATCGGCTTCAGTGATGATCTCACACAGTTTAACCGGGATTATCTGCGGTTGACAAAACAGGTTGCGGAGGGTTGCGAAAACCGTGACCTTATGGACCACATGCTGTTTGCTGATTCTACACTGCTTTATGCCCGAAACGAAATGATTGTTCTGAGGTATCAGGACTGTTTGTCGAGACTAAAGGCTAACAGGAATAATCCGGACATCACAATGCATGCAGCAGTTCACGATTATCACCGGGCAATTGATGTATTCAAAGAATGTTGTTTCCAAACAGACTTATCAACGGTTATGATGTGCGGGGATGGGCAACCAAGCTCCAATGGGAGCTAAACAATGCACATAATGATTTTGGGCTGTGCAAATTTTCGCTGCTATCTTATTTTAAAGATGACAATATGGATGACTTTTTATGTGCCGTGGACGATTGCGAAAAATGCATCGTAGATATGATAGAAAGCGGTGGTACTACACTGCGGCGTTATGCGACTGTAGCGGATTACATCAAGAACCATGAACTTGCAAATACATTGAATGAAAGGTGATGGTTGTATGGATTATTATAAAATGCTGTTCAAGCGGAAATCCTTTCATTTGTTTCGGGGAGCCGATGAAATTTCTACGGAAGAGTTCTGTCAACTGGAAGGATTTCTAAAAACCGTAAAACCGCTGGATAAAAACATCCACACGGACATTCGCATTGTGCCGGAAAGTGAGACAACCTGCTCCCGTGGCGCACAGTACTGCATTTTGTTTTACAGTGAGCCGGACGGAAACTATCTGCGCAATATTGGCTACATAGGTGAGCAAATCGACCTTTATCTTGCCTCCCAAGACATCGGTGCCTTGTGGTTTGGCATCGGCAGGCCGGAGCAGGCGGCCCCAAGCGGCATGGACTTTGTCATTATGATGGCGATAGCAAAAATGCCCGCCGGTCAATTCCGCAAGGACATGTTCAAAGCCAAAAGAAAACCGCTATCCGAAATATGGGAGGGGGAGCTTCTACCGCTTGCC
>JAAZDA010000106.1 GCA_012512995.1 Clostridiales bacterium
AAGGAGATATTGGAAGAGATCAATAAATGACCGAGAACATTTATGCTGATATTATTATAGATATTTCACATGAGAGACTGGATCATCCATTCACATACCGTGTACCTGTGGAAATGCGCTCATCCGTGCGCGTTGGAGACAGGGTCTTTATTCCTTTCGGAAAGGGAGACACGATGCGGATGGGTTATGTCGTTGCGCTCAGGGACAGCTGCTCATATCCTGCTGATAAAGTCAAAACAATTGCGGGTCCCTGTGATCCAAATGCAGGGCATAACGAGAATGAAAGGGCACTCAGGCTTGCACTGTGGATAAAGGAACACTACGGGTCTACTGCTATAACTGCGCTCAAAACTGTTTTGCCGATAAGAAAGTCGGTAAGACCGGAAGAAAAGAAAACTATCAGATTGAGAGCAGGAAGGAGTGATGCGGCAGAACGTCTCAGGTTTTATCAGCAGAAGCATCAGGTCGCCAGGGCACGTCTTCTCGAAGGACTGATGGAAGTAGGGGAACAGCCGTATTCTCTTGTCACTGATAAACTTCATATAACCACACCAACCATAAAGTCACTGGAAAAGGCAGGACTCATAGAAGTCAGCATCGAACAGAGCCTGAGGAACCCGGTAAAAGGCGGAAAAGCAGAAGTAAAGGAGCTTAACCTTTCGCCGGAACAGCAGAGCATAGTCAAGGGAGTCCTCAGTGATTTTGACAGTGGTAATCCCGGAGTTTCCCTTCTTCACGGCATCACAGGGAGCGGAAAGACCGAAGTGTACATAAGAATAATTGAGGGAATTGTCGCCAGGGGGCGTCAGGCTATAATGCTGATTCCTGAGATAGCGCTGACTTACCAGACACTACTTCGGTTCTACGGCCATTTCGGTGATCGTGTGTCTGTTATGAATTCCACGCTCTCAGAGGGAGAAAAGTTCGATCAGTATGAGAGAGCCCGCCGCGGTGAGATAGATGTCATAATAGGGCCGAGATCAGCGCTGTTCACGCCGTTCCCGGCACTTGGAATCATAGTGATGGATGAGGAACATGAGGGCAGCTACAAAAATGAGAATATGCCCAAATACCATGCCAGGGAAGTCGCAATAAAGATAGCGGAGTGGGATCATGCTGCAGTATTGCTTGGATCAGCGACTCCGTCGCTTGAATCGTATTATCAGGCGGAGAATGGGGAATTCAGACTTTATGAGCTCAACAGGAGACTCACCGGAGAAAATCTGCCTGAAGTGATAATTACGGATATGCGTGCCGAGCTCAAGGCCGGCAACAGATCCATATTTTCGGAACAGCTTCAGACGAGGATCGAGGACAGGCTGGATAAGGGCGAACAGGTCATATTGTTCCTTAACCGCAGAGGGATAGTCGGGTCGGTTTCCTGCAGATCATGCGGATATGTCGTAAAATGTCCCCACTGCGATGTCTCACTTACGGAACATGGAAGAGACAGGCATCTTGTCTGCCACTACTGCGGGTTTTCAATGCCGGCTGTAAAGATATGCCCTGAATGTGGATCAAAATACATTGCAGGATTCAGAGCCGGTACGGAAAAGGTCGAAGAGAATATAAAGCAAATGTTCCCGCGTGCAAGGGTGCTCCGCATGGACGCGGATACGACTACTAAGAAAGATTCATACGAAAAGATCCTGTCAAAGTTCTCAAATGAGGAAGCTGATATTCTTGTCGGTACTCAGATGATTGTAAAGGGCCATGATTTTCCAAAGGTCACCCTTGTTGGGATACTAATGGCCGACCTTTCCCTCAATACCGGGGACTACAGAGCAGCGGAGCGCACTTTCCAGCTTCTGACGCAGGCGGCCGGCAGAGCCGGACGCGGAAGTGTAAAGGGAGAAGTCGTGATCCAGACGTATGAACCAGACAATTATGCGATAAGACAGGCGGCGAAACAAGATTATAAAGCCTTTTACAATGAGGAGATGGAATACAGAAAACTGCTTATGTATCCACCCGCATATCATATGCTGGCGGTACAGGTGAAGGATCCTGACGAGAACAGAGCACTTAATACGATCAATGATGTGCGTATGTTCGTCGATGATGAAAACAAAACAGAGCCTTTGTCCACTGTGATAGGACCGTCAGAGGCCCAGCTGTCAAAGGTGAGAGACAGTTACAGATACGTATGCTATATCAAAGATGAAAAATATGATAAACTTGTGCAGTACAAAGACCGTATCGAGTCGTAGCTTCAGGGAAGGATGAATACCGGAAGAAACGAAGGGTACAGCCAGGTACAGTTTGATTTTGATCCAATGAACACATATTAACGCTGGGATCGGAGTGACGCCCAGGTATGGAGGAAAATATGGCACTAAGAAGTATTCGCAAGGTCGGAGATCCTGTGCTGACAAAACATTCAAAAGAAGTCAGGAAAATGACCCCACGTCTTGAGGAGCTCGTTGACGATATGCTGGATACAATGTATGAAGCAGGAGGCGTAGGACTCGCGGCACCTCAGGTCGGCATACTTAAGAGAATCGTAGTTGTGGATGTTTCGCCTGAACAGGATGATCCTTATATTCTTGTAGACCCTCAGATCATCGAGACAAGTGGCGAGCAGACAGGCTACGAAGGATGCCTCTCACTGCCTGGAAAATCAGGAGTCGTGAAAAGACCTGAATACGTGAAGGTATTGGCTTTTGACCGCAACATGAAAGAAGTTGAATACGAGGGACAGGATCTTCTTGCAAGAGCATTCTGTCACGAGATCGACCATCTTGACGGCAAAATGTACACGGAAATGATGGAGGGAGACCTCATAGATAATTCCGAACTTGCCGAAATGCAGGAACAGGCAGAGAGAGAAGCACAGGAAGCTCAGGGAACGCATGAAGAGGAAACCCATACAATATGAAGATAATATTCATGGGCACACCGGACTATGCGGTGGCAACGCTGAATTCACTTATGGAAGCCGGAGCTGACGTGAGTCTTGTCGTGACTCAGCCGGACCGTGAAAAAGGGCGCGGAAGAGGAATAACAAAGACTCCGGTCAAAACATGTGCGGAGAAATGGAATATTCCGGTATTCCAGCCTTCAAGGATCAGAGATCCAGAGGCTGTCATGAGACTCAGAGATGAAAAGCCTGATCTTATGATAGTGGCAGCATTTGGACAGATTCTTTCCCAGGAAATACTCGACATTCCGCCTAAAGGATGCGTAAATGTACATGCTTCGCTCCTTCCAAAATACAGAGGTGCTGCGCCTATCCAAAGAGCGGTCCTCGACGGAGCAAGTGAGTCAGGTGTCACGATAATGCAGATGGATGCCGGTATAGACACGGGGGATATTCTCTTTCAGGAGAGTGTCACTCTGGATCCGGAAGAAACGGGTCAGAGCCTTTATGATAAACTTGCAGGGCTCGGAGGGAAACTACTCGTAGAGCATCTTAGTGATATTGAATTGGGAAATTTCATTCCGGTGAAACAGATAGATGAAGAAAGCAGCTATGCCAAAATGCTCAATAAAGATATGGGCGCTGTCAACTGGAACGCATCGGCTGTGTGCATAGAGCGCCTGATCAGAGGGATGAATCCATGGCCGGGAGCATACACAAGGTTTCGGAACAAGACATTAAAACTCTGGGCTGCCGAGGTGGTGCCGGAAAAAACAGGCAGAACACCCGGCACAGTTCTTGGAGCTGACCGTGACAGAATCTATGTTGCTACCGGTGATGGGATGCTGGCTCTGACCGATATTCAGCTCGAGGGTAAGAAGAGGATGAATGTAAGGGAATTTCTTCTCGGTTGCCAGATTTCGGCAGGTGAGATAATGGAATCTGGGAAAAAGTAAGACGGAACTATAGTTCCGGCATGGAGGCAGTATGTTTTACGATTGGACGTATATACTTGTTCTGGCGGGTGCGCTGTTATGTATGATAGCGAGTGCGGGAGTCAAAAGTACATATAAAAAGTATTCAAGGGTACCGGCGGCCTGCGGTATGACGGGTGCTGAGGTGGCAGAAAGGCTTCTCAGTATAAATAACATCAGTGACGTTTCTGTAAATCATATTTCAGGATCACTTACAGACCACTACAATCCAAAGACGGGCGAAGTCAATCTCTCCGATGATGTCTACAATTCACGTTCTGTAGCGGCGATCGGGGTGGCTGCACATGAGTGCGGTCATGTGATGCAGCACAACAACGGTTATGTTCCGCTGGCAATAAGGTCAGCTCTCGTCCCGATAGCAAATTTCGGGTCGAATCTCGGACTGCCGATGGTAATAATAGGTCTGATACTGGGAATCGGATATACAAGATCAGGGCAGGACTCAATAGGAATGATCATTGCAGAAATAGGCATAGTTCTGTTCTGCTTTGGCGTTCTCTTTCAGCTTATAACTCTTCCTGTAGAATTTAATGCATCACACAGGGCACTCAAAATGCTGGAGAAGAATGAAATCCTTGAAAGAGAAGAAATAAGCGGAAGCAGAGCAGTACTCGGAGCAGCGGCAATGACCTATGTCGCGGCGGCAGCTTCTTCAATTCTGCAGCTCCTCAGACTTCTTCTCATCGTTAACAACAACCGGAGACGCGACTGATAATGACTGATGAGAGAGACATAGTCCTGGATATCATTCTTCATGGGGAAAAGAGCAATAAGGGGACGAGTGCCGGGGTCAGGAACGCACTTGATTGCAGGGCTGATCTTTCCGACACACAGCGATCATTTATAAAACGTCTGGCTGATGGCTGTATCGGCGACGCAATTCTGCTTGATTCAGTGATCGATATGTTTTCCGGAAAGCCGGCGTCAAAACTCCGCCCGGTGGTACACATGAGCCTTCGAATGGGCATATACCAGATACTCTTTATGGATTCTGTTCCGGATTCAGCAGCCTGCAATGAGCAGGTGAAACTTGTGCGGAAATACGGCCTTGGCGAGCTTTCAGGTTTTGTCAACGCCGTGCTGCGCAATACAGCAAGAAACAGGGACAGAATCCTTGACGATATACGAAACACATCTTCTCTTTCTGTGAAATATTCTATTCCCGACTGGATACTGAGAATATGGGATGAGCAGTACGGTGCGGCGAGAGCTGAAAAGAATGCCGCCGCTATGCAGACCGTAAGACCTCTGACAGTCAGGACAAGACCAGTGTTTAATTCATCATCAATGTTCACCGACAAAGCCGGCAGAAAGATCAGCTCTGAGGCTGATCTTGTATCTTTATGGGAGGCTGATGGTATAAGAGTAAGCAGGGCAAAGTGGATCCCGCATGCTTACTATCTGAGCGGAACAGGAAATGTTCGCGAACTATCAGGTTTTGACGAGGGCCTTTTTACAGTACAGGATGAGGGCTCGATGATGGTCGCATATGCGGCGGGACTAAGTGGCGGTGAGACGGTGGCAGATGTGTGTGCGGCACCGGGCGGGAAAGCCCTTCATTGCGCAGATTTATTACTCGAAAAGGCCGGATCGGGATCAGCTCCTGCTAAAGGCCATGTGGCCGCTTATGATCTCAGCGACAAAAAGGTCGGCAAAATAACTGAGAACATTGACAGGTTATCTCTTGGAAGTATAGTGACCGCAAAAGTCCGTGACGCGAGAGAACTGCATACTGAGGATGAGAATATCGCAGATGTGGTAATATGTGATCTGCCGTGTTCAGGTCTCGGAGTCATGGGCAGAAAAAAAGATATAAGATATCGGGTGAAGAGAGAAGATCTTGATGACCTGCAGGCACTGCAGCGTGAGATACTAAGGAGCGCGGTACATTATGGGAAAGCCGGAGCTGTACTGATCTACAGCACATGTACGATAGACCGTATAGAGAATGATGATAATGCCGTTTATATTCAGAAAGAACTTGGTCTCATCCCGGATCCGATAGGAGCTTACCTGCCAAAGGCCGCTGACAGCGCGGTGATAAGTGGTATTACAGATGCGGCCGGAAAAACTGATAATAATGGGAATTGCCTGTTCATGGAGCCGGGAGTTCATGGAACTGATG
>JAAZDA010000107.1 GCA_012512995.1 Clostridiales bacterium
AGAAAGTTATGGAACAGTTGAATAAATAATGACCTGGTGATGTAAGGCCATGGATATAAGGAGGTTTTGCATGCCGGTAAGTGAGAGCATGGTACAGGAAGTAGTACAGGAAGTCCTTGCAAAGATGCAGATTTCCGATACAGCAAGCGGTAAACACGGTGTGTTTGCGGATATGAATGACGCGATCGCCGCTGCTAAAGAGGCTGAGCAGACAGTCAGAATGCTGAGCATGGACCAGCGCGAGAAGATCATCAGCAACATCAGAAAGAAAACACATGAGAATGCTGAAGTTCTGGCAAGAATGGCTGTTGATGAGACAGGAATGGGCAATGTAGGAGACAAGATCCTTAAGCACCATCTTGTAGCTGATAAGGTTCCCGGGACAGAAGATATCACAACTGAAGCATATTCAGGAGACAGGGGACTTACTCTTGTAGAGATGGGGCCTTTCGGTGTAATAGGAGCTATTACTCCCTGCACCAACCCAAGCGAGACAGTACTCTGCAACACAATGGGAATGATAGCAGGAGGTAATACTGTTGTTTTCAATCCTCATCCGCAGGCTATAAAGACAACGATATATGCAATCAACATGGTCAACGAGGCGTGCCTTGAGGCCGGCGGACCTGACAACGTTGCCTGCACAGTTGAAAAGCCTACACTTGAGACAAGTAATATCATGATGAAGCACAAAGATATCCAGCTTCTCGTGGCAACAGGCGGCCCCGGAGTTGTTACAGCTGTTCTTTCTTCAGGAAAGAGAGCGATTGGCGCAGGAGCAGGAAATCCTCCGGCACTTGTTGATGAGACAGCAAACGTAAGGAAAGCTGCACAGGACATTGTAAATGGATGCGTTTTTGATAACAATCTGCCCTGCATAGCTGAGAAGGAAATAGTTGCAGTCGACAGTATCTGCGATGAGCTCATGAATTATATGATCACTGAACAGGGCTGCTACCTCGCATCAAAGGATGAACAGGACAAGCTTGTTGCAACTGTTATGGATTCGAAGGGAAAACTTAACAGGAACTGTGTCGGAAGAAGTGCGAAGAGACTTCTCGAGATGATAGGCGTAACAGTTTCTGATAACATCAGATGCATCACTTTCGAAGGACCGAAGGAACATCCGCTCATCACAACAGAGCTTATGATGCCTATCCTCGGAGTGGTAAGAGTCAAAGATTTTGAAGAAGGCGTTAAGACATCTGTATGGCTTGAGCATGGCAACCGTCACTCAGCTCATATACACAGTCTCAATGTTGAGCATATCACTACATATGCGAAGGCTTTGGACACAGCGATCCTGGTAAAGAACGGACCGTCATACGCAGCACTTGGTTTTGGCGGAGAGAGCATCTGTACATTCACGATCGCAAGCCGCACAGGCGAAGGTCTTACCAGTGCCAAATCATTTACAAAGAAGAGACGCTGCGTAATGCAGGACAGCCTCTGCATCAGATAAACAGTAACAAAAACTTACGAAAGGCGAACAATTATGGATCAGTCAAATATAGAAGAAATTGTAAGACAGGTCTTGAACAGCATGGGTGATGGAAGTGTAAAGACAGCTTCCGGATCAAATGCTTCAGCTGTTCCGACATCGATCCCGAAGACAGCTCATGTAGCAGTACTTACAGCACTTGAGCACTTCGACGTAAAGGAATACCCGATCCCTCCTGTAGGCGATGGAGATATCCTTGTAAAGGTAGAAGGCTGCGGTGTCTGCGGAACAGATGCACATGAATTCCGCAAAGATCCTTTTAATCTTATTCCTGTTGCTCTCGGACATGAAGGAACAGGCACTATCGTCGCAATGGGCAAAGATGTCAGGAAGGACAGCGCCGGCAAAGATCTTAAGATCGGCGACAAGGTCGTTACATGCATGATATTCCACGACAACCCGGATATCACGATGTTCGATCTCAACAAGCAGAATGTCGGCGGTGCCGATGTCTACGGGCTTCTCCCTGATGATGATGTACATCTCAACGGATGGTTTTCAGACTACCTGTTTGTAAGAAAAGGATCAACGATTTTCAATGTAAGTGATCTTGATCTTGATTCCAGAATACTTATCGAGCCCTGCGCAGTACTTGTACATGCAGTGGAGAGAGCAAAATCGACAGGCATTCTTCGTTTCAACAGCCGTGTAGCTGTTCAGGGATGCGGTCCTATCGGTCTTATCTGCATAGCAGTTCTCCGCACAATGGGAATCCAGAACATTGTTGCAGTAGACGGCAATGAGCAGCGCCTTGAATTTGCAAAACGCATGGGAGCTGAAAGAAGCGTCAACTTCATGAACTACAAGGGAATCGATGCTCTTGCAGAAGCTGTCAGTGATGCATTCGACGGTCACCTCGCAGATTTCGCTTTCCAGTGCACAGGCAACCCGCATGCACATTCGAACATCTATCATTTCGTGCGCAACGGCGGCGGTTTGTGCGAACTCGGATTCTTCATCAACGGTGGTGACGCAACGATCAATCCTCACTTTGATATCTGCTCCAAGGAACTTACAATGGTCGGCTCATGGGTATACACGCTCAGGGATTACGCGACAACATTTGACTTCCTCAAGAGAGCAAAGGCAATCGGACTGCCGATGTCGGATCTTATCACTGACAAGTATCCGCTCGATCAGATAAATGAAGCACTCAAGAAGAATCTGTCAATGACAGGCCTCAAGATTGCAGTTGTGAATAAAGATTGATAAAAAGCCCACAAATACGTGTAAATGTATTAAGATAGTCTGAGATAGACCAGACGGGTCAATGGAGGTTTCAGATGGGAGAAGCAGTCGGTATTCTGGAGGTGTACGGACTCGCCACAGCGTTCATGGCAGCTGATGCCGGATGCAAGGCAGGCAAGGTCACTCTGGAAAAGTTTGATAAGAACAAGCCGAAGAATCCGGATTCTCTGCCGGTGCCGCTGCTGGTAACAGTAAAGTTCCGCGGCGAAGTTGCGGATGTAGAATCCGCGATGGAAGCGGCGATGAAGAGAGCGGAAGAGCTGACAGGCTTTGTACAGCATTTCATTATCCCTCATCCGACGGAAGACACAGAGAAGATGCTTAAGATCTGCGCATTTGACAAACGTTAACAATGACAAGACAAAGTAATAAAACCGTTTATTCCAAGGAGGAATCTAAAATGGCATACGAAGCACTGGGTATGATCGAAACAAGAGGACTTACAGCTGCAATCGAAGCAGCTGATGCTATGACGAAGGCTGCTGAAGTAAGGCTTATCGGAACTGAGAAGATCGGATCCGGACTCGTCACTGTAATGGTCCGTGGCGATGTAGGAGCAGTAAAAGCTGCTGTTGAGAGCGGCACTGCTGCAGCAAGCAAGCTCGGAGAACTCGTAGCAACACACGTTATCCCGAGACCTCACGAGGATGTAGAAAAGATCCTTCCCTCATTCAAGTAAATCACAGGTCATTTAAGAAGGTACGGTAATGAGTAAAGCATACGGATTCATCGAAATCACAGGTGTGGTCGCAGCGGTTGATGCCCTGGATATCATGTGCAAAACTTCAGATGTAACTCTGGCTACATGGGAGAGAAGACTTGGCGGACGCCTTGTCACGCTCGTCGTGGAAGGTGATGTTTCTGCTGTCACCGAAGCCGTGGATACAGCTGTAGCCAAGGCTCTGAAGAAACCAGTCTCAAGTGGCGTTATCGCAAATCCGCATGAAGAAATAGTCAAGCTTGTAGAATTCAGCGCGACAAGGTGGAAAGAGAAACTGCCTGAATTCAGACCGGAAGAACCCATTGATACAGAAGATGGGAAACCGGCATCATATCTGTATACTGTATAGCGTCTGGCGGGAAGAGCCACACAGCTATGTAGCATAAATAACAATAATAACAATTGAGCATCAGCACAGCGTAGGAAACGTTAAGTGCAAAAGGAGGAAAACATGACACAGGAAGCTTTAGGAATGGTCGAAACAAGAGGACTTGTTGCATCTATAGAAGCAGCAGATCAGATGTGCAAGGCAGCAAATGTTACACTTATCGGAACTGAGAAGATCGGATCCGGACTCGTAACAGTTATGGTCCGTGGCGATGTAGGAGCTGTAAAGTCAGCTGTAGAAGCTGGTTCAACAGCAGCAGGCAGACTTGGCGAACTCGTAGCTACACACGTAATACCGAGACCGCACAACGATGTCGAGATGATCCTTCCCAAATTAAAATAAGCATTATGCTTAGCGA
>JAAZDA010000108.1 GCA_012512995.1 Clostridiales bacterium
GAGACAGCAAGAGCAATTTTCGGAGCTGATCCCAAGCAGAGCGGGAAGATATACATTAACGGAACTGAAGTAGACATCAAATCACCTCAGGATGCCGTAAAGCACGGAATAGGTTATCTTTCAGAGGACAGGAAGCGCTACGGAATCGTCGTTCAGAAGACAATAATCGAGAATTCGACACTGGCCTGCCTTGAAGAATACATGTCAGGCATATCCATTAATAAGTCGAAGGAGAAAAAGGCAACCGAAAAAGTCATAGATGAACTGAATATTAAGACTCCTTCCTCTGATCAGCCTGTTGTTAACCTGTCAGGTGGAAACCAGCAGAAGGTAGTCATTGCAAAATGGCTCGTCAAGAACTGTGACATCCTGATATTTGATGAACCGACAAGAGGTATAGATGTCGGCGCAAAGAACGAGATATACAAACTGATGAACAGTCTGGCTGCACAGGGAAAATCAATAATAATGATTTCTTCTGAAATGACTGAAATACTGAGAATGAGTGATCGTATAGTTATCATGTGCGAAGGCAGAGTTACAGGTGAAATAAAGATTGAAGATGCCACGCAGGAAATGATCATGAATAAAGCAACACGCAATATCAAATAATCCAGGAGGAAATCATGAAGAAGTCGAAAGTGGATCTTAAGAAACTGGGGACTCAGAAATACATTGTTCTGATCGTTCTGATTGCATTGTACATTTTCTTCTGTATAGCAAGCAAAACATTCAGGAAGCCGACGACACTGATATCACTGCTTGATATGTCCTTCTACTACGTGATCATGGCAATCGGTGTTGCGTTCCCGATAATGACAGGCGGTGTTGATCTGTCGATAGGAACCGGAGTCATCTGTTATGCATTGTTTGGAGGCACTTTAGTAAGAAACATGGGTGCTCCTGTATGGGTAGGAATTCTGGTGGCAATAATCTTCGGAGTCGGAATAGGACTTCTGAACGGAATTCTTGTAGCGGTGATGAACCTGCCGCCTTTCCTGGCAACTTTGTGTACAAGTATGATAACCAGAGGACTCGGGTCGATGTGCAAGGCGACACCGTGGCCTACAGGTCAGCAGGATGGAGCGTGGTTCCATAATATCTTCAAGATCACGCTGGCGGACAACACAAAGATACCTGTCGGATTCCTGATAGTAGTGGCAGCGGCTCTGATAATGGGATACGTACTCAATCACACAAGAGTGGGACGTTACACACTGGCTATAGGAAGTAACAAAGAAGCAACAATGCTATCCGGAGTAAACGTAAAGTTCTACCACATAATGGCATATGTGATCTGCGGACTGTTCGCAGGAATGGCATCGATAGCTTATGCATCGGCAATACCTACAGTTCAGCCCGGCACAGGCGCAGGAATGGAACTTGATGCTATAGGCGGAGCAATAGTCGGTGGTGTATCAACAGCCGGTGGTATAGGCACTATAGGCGGAACGGTATTTGGAGCATATGTAATCTGTCTTTTGAAAGTAGGCCTTCCGTTCATCGGCCTTCAGGCATACTGGCAGCAGATAATAACCGGTATAATCCTTATCGGTGCTGTCATGATAGATATAGTAAAGAAACGCCGTGCGCAGTTCTGATAACTGATAAGGCGGCGCACACAAAACTGAATATGAGAGCTGGGGCAGATGTCCTGAAAGCTTCATATAAATACTATTCATTTTTAGTCCAAAAGGAGGATACAAATGAAGAAAAAGGTTTTAGCAGCATTAGTAAGTGCAGCAATGGTCAGCTCACTGCTTGTAGGATGCGGGTCATCTACAGGAGACACAGCAGCTGCAACAGCAGCAACAACAGCAGCGGCGGCAGCAGCAACGTCTGCAGCAGCTACTGAGGCAACAGCAGCTTCAAATGATCTGCTGACAGGAACAGAGTTCGAAGGCGTTACAGCTAAAGAAGCTTACAACTTCAGCGTTATCGTCAAGAGCTTCCAGTCAACATACTGGCAGGCAGCAATCACAGGTATGGATATGGCTAAAGAAGAGCTCGGCATCACATATGATGCACAGGGCCCCAACTCAGAGTCAGATATCGCAGATCAGGTCAATATGCTGAACAGCGCGATCTCAGCAAAACCTGCAGGAATCGCTCTTGCAGCATGCGATACAAAGTCAGTTCTTGATTCACTCCAGAGCGCTAAAGACGCAAGCATCCCTGTAGTTTGCTTTGATACAGGTGTTGCTGATGCTCCCGACGGATCAGTTGTAGCTACAGTTGCTACTGATAACACAGCAGCAGGTTCAGTTGCAGCAGACAAGATGTATGAAATTCTTAAGGATAAGATTGCAAGCGCAGACGGACAGGTAAGAATCGGCGAAGTAAACCAGGATGCTACAGCACTTAATATCCAGCAGCGTGGACTCGGCTTCATCAATGAACTCATCAAGCTTGTTACAGCTGATGGCAAGACAGTAGCAGTTGCAGGCAACGAGTATTATGTAAACGCAGCTGAAGGCGCTAACGGCGACGAAGCAAGTGCAGATGTTGTCATCGAAGTAGCAGTTCCTGCACAGACAACAGTTGACCTTTGCAACACAGAAGCAAGTAAGATCATGAGTAAGGAAGACACGATCGGTATCTTCGGTTCAAACCAGACATCTGCAGAAGGTGTTCTTGCAGCTAACAACAACCTCGGCGTTCTCAATGCTGATCCTTCAAAGGGCATGATCGGTATCGGATTTGATGCCGGCTCAGTTATCAAGGCAGCTATCACAGACGGAACAATGGCAGGCGCTGTTACACAGTCTCCTCTTCTGATGGGCTATTATTCAATCTACGCTATGACAATGGCAGCAAATGGCGACAAGGTTGAAGACTTCCCTATGAACGGCTACTGGTATGACACAACAAACATGACTGATTCTCAGATCGCTCCTAACCTTTACGACTGATCCTGAATCAACATGAATCAAAACTAATTATAAACGCCTGATGGTTCAGGCAAAGAAATAGTATTACCTGAAGGGAAAGCTTATATGTTGCTTTCCCTTCTTTGATAAAAATGCAAGTCAATCATAAATGGAGGTATGGAATAAAATGTTAAAAGGAATTCCGAAGATCTTATCACCTGAATTGTTAATGGTACTTGATGAAATGGGACACAGCGACCGCATCGTTATATCTGATGGAAATTTCCCGGCAGAATCGATGGGAAGAGACGCAATCGTTATCCGCGCGGACGGACACGGAGTACCGGAGATACTGGATGCCATACTGCAGGTATTTCCACTTGATACATATGTGGAACACCCGGTAAACCTTATGGAAGTAATGCCCGGAGATCCGGTTGAGACACCTATCTGGGATGACTACAAGAAGATCGTTGCAAAACACGATAGCCGCGGAGCTGCAGCAATCGGAAATATCGAGCGCTTTGCATTCTATGATGAAGCAAAGACAGCTTACGCGATCATCGCAACAGGCGAGTCTGCTCTTTATGCAAACATCATGCTGCAAAAGGGCGTTGTTACCGAGTAAGCCGGATATACAGACTATTAAAAAGACATGAAGCATTAAAAAAGGAATGGCGTCGGCCATTCCTTTTTTATGCTGTAAGTTAACATAAAAAACTAATCATCATTTATGTTTGAAAACATATCATTTCCTTCGCATAAGCAGTTCGGGATGCTCATTTACTATGAGAGACTCAGGATAATTTATCTGCCTGACAAGTTCTACTGCGGCGGAAGCATTGCCAATCCCGGCACTGCCGTGACTGTCGCTGGATATGAGGATGGCTATGGAGCGTTCCATGCAAAGGCGGAGAAGCTCGAGGTAATTGTTCCGTGTGCTTGTGCCGGGCATCTGATGATACCCGCCAGGAAGAAGAGAAGCGTTGTTTACTTCGATAATTATATTGTTTTCCCGGGCCGCTTCGACGATCCTGAAATAGTCTACGGGAAACTGCGTGTTATCACAATGACCGATGATCTTCACATACGGGTTCTGCATCGCTTTTATATAATCAGAGGTGTTCTCATCTGATGAAGCGGGCTTTCTCGGAGGCTTGTGCATACTTGCAATAGAATAATCAAGTCCTGACAGTATGGAATTATCCAGGTCAAGACCGCCGCCGTTAAGAATATTGAGCTCAATTCCATACAGCATGCTGACGCCGACCCTTGTCTTCGGAGCCATTGCAAGACTTCTGAAATATGAAGTCGTACCGGCACCGAGCGTTGCAGGCCCATGATCAGATATGCCCAGCACCTGTATACCAACTGATGCCGCATGTTTTGCCATATCAGCTATAGTGTCTGTTGTCCCATGTCCGCTCGCGACGGAGTGGGTATGAATATCATATGTAAGCATGTGGATTCCTTTTCTGAATACTGAGACTCTTATGACTATTATTGTAACTCATTATTTGAACACGTCAATACAAAACAACATAAAAACAACATCAACTCACCATAAAAACAACTTAAACAAAACATAATTGTGTTTATTTCATTGACGTTTCATATATGACAGCCGTATAATGTAAAGGAAAACAACAGTGGGAAGCTACACTGTAAATATTCAGAACAAACACAAACAATAATGATTTGCGCAGAAGCGCCGCAAATCGATAAGGGAAGCGCTTCGGAACGGAGAAAGCGGGAAATGGCTAAATATTATGTCAATGAAATAGCGAAGACTGATCGTATCACACGCCTTGTCGCAAACCTTTATGCGAAGATGCCTGAGATAGAATCTGCGAGGGCAAAACTCATAACTGAGTCGTACAGGGAGACAGAGGGACAGCCGATAGTGATGAGAAGAGCACTGGCATTCTCTCACATTCTTAAGGGCCTGCCGATAATAATCCGCGATGAAGAACTCATCGTCGGAAGCACAACACTGGCGCCGCGCGGCTGCCAGACATATCCGGAATTTTCATATGAATGGCTTGAAGCTGAGTTCGACACGGTCGAGCACAGAGAGGCTGACCCATTCTATATATCTGAAGAGACAAAAGCCGACCTCATGAAAGTAGATCCATACTGGAAGGGCAAAACAAGCAGCGAGCTCGCGAC
>JAAZDA010000109.1 GCA_012512995.1 Clostridiales bacterium
ATCATGGGGAGTGCAACACTGATCAGCCAGCTTTACTTGATTTTTATTCTTCATCGATATGTTCATGTTGTACGGGTCAAATGGAGTGAGATATTTGGTCACTTCAAACAGGTTCTCGTTCTTTTCATCCCGGTGCTGGCGTATGGAATCTATGCCATCATGGATAAAATTATGATCGGCGGCCTGTCGTCAACGGTAGAGCTTGGCAATTATGAAAATGCACAGAAAATCATCAGCATTCCGATATCTGTCATAACGGCATTAGGAACGGTAATGCTGCCTCGAATGTCTTATGTTCTGAACAATAAGAAATCAGAATATAAGCCAATTCTTAGGGCGTCTATGAAACTGGCCATGGTTATGGCTACTACAATGACCTTCGGTATCTGGGCAGTTGCTGATGAAATATCATTGATCATGTTCGGTCCGGAGTTTACAAAGAGTGCGGGAATCATGCGTTTCCTTGCATTGTATCTGCCATTTACGGCATGGGCAAATGTTGTACGGACCCAGTTTCTGATACCTACAAGAAAAGATCGCGTCTATGTGGAATCAACGATATTTGGCGCTGTGATTAATCTGATTTTCAATAGCATCTTCATCCCAAGATATGGTGCATATGGAGCCTGCATAGGAACAGTGCTTGCCGAAGTCAGTGTTATGCTGTGGCAAACGATCAAATCACGCAAAGAGCTAGAAATTGGCGTATATGTTCGTCTTTTCTTAAATAGCTTATGGAAATCAGCTGTGATGTTCGTAGCATGCATCGCTATTGCACATCCATTTCATGGGATTGTGGTCACCTTCGCAGTCAAGATGATAGTTGCTATTGCCGTTTTTGCCGTTTTGAACTGGAAGTTCATTTGGAATGATTTTCTTGGAAAAGGACAGAGTTCAGAAAAACAGAAGGCTTAAATTTTGAACAGGAGGCGTTTGTTTTATTATGTTATTGGTTGACCGCAACAAGTTGATTACATTCTTCTTTCTGCTTGCATATACGACATTCTATGCATTTGCAATGTTTGGACATATTGCAGGAATCGGCGGATATCTGAAGAATATAACTTACTTTGGAATAGCAATTCTACTGATTCTATTTTTTACACGGCTTCATGATTACTATGCAAAAGAAGGAATCATTTTCTTTATTCTTATTTTGTGGTCACTCTTTATTGGATACCGGGTCGGGGACTATGGCTATTTTAAGCTTATCCTTATGATTACGGTATCAAAGAATATTGATTTTAATAAATGCATAAAATATGATGCCTTTCTGCGGTTGTTTACCATTATTTTAATGTATTTCTTTTGGCGAGCGGGAATTGCTCCTGATACAACATCGGCATTTGGGACAGTCATGCGCCACAGCATGGGATTCCAAAATCCTAATCATTTTGGGCTGCTTGTATTCATTCTCATTTTGGAATGTTTATATCTTGCTCGCATGAAGTTTCATTTCTGGCTTTATGTTGCGCTCATTGCAATTCTTGTTTTTGAAGATCGAATTGCTGGAAGCCGCACATCAGAAGTTTATTCAATCGCTCTGCTTGTTTTTACTGCATGTTATACTAAGTGGCCGAATGCATTCAAGAAAAAGGGATGGCAGATTTTTATGCAGCTGAACTATGTTATATGTGCTGTGCTGACTGCAGTATCGGCGCATATGATGGAATCGGGTTCCCAGACAATGAAGGCACTGGATTCGGCTTTTTCCGGCAGAATTACTAATGTTGTTTATTACAATCAACTGCTTGGCCCCACTATCTTGGGGCGCAGCATTTCTTTTGGAAACCGGACATGTGACAACTTATATGCCTATTTGGCAATATGCTCAGGTATCCTTGTTTTTATCGCAGTTACGGTTGCTTATATGCTACTGATAAGGGATCTGTACCAATGTGATAATATTCCTATGGCTGTTGCTGTTTTCTTTCTCTTTGCATATGGAATCAGCGAACGACTTTGGATGAACATTGATTACAATATGATGATGTTGGCATTCCGGCAGTTGATCTATCATGACGTTGTTCCGAATATTCAGACAGGAGCAGATCGTCAGTAAGGCCAAGGAACACTATAAATCTGAAATCAACAAGTTGGAGAAGTTGAAGAATAAGCGTGACGAACTCTAGAAAAAGGAACTCATGGAGGCTATCGAAGGCAGCGATAGAAGCTTCGAGGAGATCATGCAGTTCCTTCAGGAAGATGAACCGGAGGATGGTGCTGAGACCGTCGAGAGTTAATTCTTAGGAAAATCACATATAGAAAGTTAATACCTGAAATCTTCGGGAAACAACGATATTTTGGTTGTATAAGTATAATCGGCTGCAAGGGGATAATATTTGATTCACAGAGCCCTTTTCCAAGAAGATATACAAAAATGGATCAGAATAGACTCATCTGCCCTCCGGTTTGCTTTACAGACATTGGTGGTGATGCTTTTTATATTGATTGGAAAAAGTTGCATCTGGAGTATCTGCTTTCCCTTGGGATTAAGCACGGGGGATGTAGATAAGTTGGGTAACGATATTAAAGAGACAGAACAGAAAGACAAAGTGTGAATGCCCAATAATAAGAAATATCAAATTTTTATATCATCCACATATGCCGACCTCATTGAGGAACGTGATGCGGTCAGGAATGTTATCCTTGAAATGTATCAGTTCCCAATCGGAATGGAGATGTTTTCAGCCGATGATGAGGATCAGTGGGCAGTAATAAAAGATGCCATCGATTCTTCAGATTACTATGTAATCATCGTTGGACGAAAATATGGCTCTATTATCGAAAACGGCGATGACGCCGGTATGAGCTATACCGAGAAAGAGTTTCGATACGCGCAGAGCACGGAAATTCCAATTCTTTCATTTGTCATAAAGGATGATGCACAGCGAAATGGTAATCAGGTAGAGGCTGATCCTGATAAAATGCAAAAGCTGAAGGCCTTCACAGATTATGTAAAGACTGGCCGTCTGGTAAGCTTTTGGTCGAATAAAGACGAGTTGGCACGAGAGGTATCGACAGCCCTTCATAAACAAATTGATCGGGGAAAACGTCCGGGATGGGTACGGGCTGACAATTTCGACTTTGAAAAGATCGCTGGAGAGCTCGCTGAAAGCAGTAAGCACATTCGGGAACTGGAGGAAGAGAATAGAGAGCTTAGAAAACGGGTGATTGAACGAAAGCCGATACTCTCTGTGAGTTTAGGCATTGATGTAGCAGAAGAGGATGAAGATGAGGATTGTCTTCAGCTATTTAAAACACCCCCAAAGGTCTCTGTCAATGGCGGCGGTTTATCAGCAAAAATCAGTAAGATAAATCACACGGATTATACAGATAGTTGCAGGCCAATTGAATACAATGAAGAAGCTAAGAATCTTGGTGTCACTCAGGATGAAATTCAAAAATACAATGAACAACTACCGGATAAGAAAACAATAGAAAAGTATAATTCTTATGCGGATACATATAATACCGCTGTGCAGAATGGCTTTGCTTTCACGGTTAATGTGAATAATACGGGAACGGCAAAAGCGACAGACGTGAGAGTGACCATTCAATCGTGTGAAGGGATAGCATTATTTGATCTTGATGATATTGAGAGAGAAGATGAACCTCAGCCTCCTAAGCTCCCTGAAAATCCTATAGATGTTCAAAGAAGAGAGCAAGCCGAGCCTCGTTCAAGCCTTTTGAATTTAGGACATTTTTTTGACTATGATTTTAATGAAACTATCAATAGTAGTGTATTCAATAATGTTCCTTCATTCAAGCTTAAGAACTCCATTCACGAAAGTACCGATGTAAAAAATGGTAATGTTTATATTGAGGCTGATCAGGTTTTACATCCAGAAGGAAGTGAATTTAGAAGATTTTATATGGTTCCATTAAAAGCAGGAGATTATAAGCTTTCATGTGAAATCATGTGTTCGGAATTTAAGGAACCGATTCATCAGGAACTTAAAATAAATGTGATTGATGAGGATACGGGAAGTTGATTTTCACCTTACGCCTAATCATCTTCTCCTTCCTCATTATCCTGGGTTTTCATCTCTCGTTACGGAGTAAAAAGGGACGTAGCGCTGGCGGTTCCGAGCACCCTTCCGATGACCTGTGCATGATCGTCCTTGCCTTTTCTCCGTAGGGGTACTGCGGATCTTCCGGATACTGCGGATTCAGGGAGTACAGTTTATTGTTGTACATCCGCTTGATGACAGCGCCGTCCGCTGTGGTGGTGATATAACGATGCGGTGTGACGAGGAAGCAATGAGAGCATAAGTACATCATGAATATGCGACCATAGCCCTGGTGATGGTGGATCAGTTGATCTGCCGCGCCGGGGCTTTTTTATTTTGATCATCCGATATCGTCCTGATACATATCTGGCACAAATCCATAGACACCATGATTCCTATTATGTGTATACTCTATTACATTAACCTTTGACTTGTCGCTGATTTTAATGCGATCCGTATGATCTGCCAGAATCACTTGACCATTTATCTTTCCGCTTAATAGATACTCGGCAAAGTTATGTTGGATCGTTTCCTTCTCTTCTTCATACTGTGATTCTGAAAGTGAAGTGAGAGGTGAGTCAATGAAGACACATCCTGGCACATACTTACCGGAGTCTATAAGAAACTGCTCATAGGCCATGAGTACACAGGCATTGACGGTAGCGCAGAAACCACCACCCATGATGCCAGTCTTGCTCTTTTTGCCAAAGACTACGTCAAAAGTAGGCATATTCCAGAATGCCGATGATGCGTTTGGAAAATGTACCTGCTGCAAAATGTCAGTAAGATGTTTTTCAAACGCGCCGATGATATTTTTGTTAAAGTCGTCTTCGATATGATAGAGTTCCTCCTTTGGCTTCTCTACCGTCTGGTTTTTGTCGAGGTCATCATGAAGAAGCTGCAACTGATCTGAGACCACAGTAAGCTCAGTAACTATCTGATCAAATTTACGTCTCTGTTCAATTTTTTCTTTCAAATTCTGAATCTTTGGGATAAGTTCCTGATTTAGACGATTCTCTATTGTATGCTGCTTATTTTCAAGCTCTATAATCTCATTTTTTATTTTATCGCGTCTTTGAATAAGGTCGGCCTGCGCAGTCTGCAGATCGGCCATTTTTTCTTTTTTCAGCTTTGATTCCGCAACGATGGCCGGAGCATATTCAGGATGATACTGCCCTGACTGCAATGACTGACCGCATACAGGACAGATGTTTTTTTCGGGATAATTATGTATCTTTGCTTCGCTTTCAAGAATCAGACTCATCCTCCGGATGTCTGATTCATATTGCGTTTGCAGTGATCTAAACTGCTCTTCGATCGTATTGGCCTCTGAAAGCTTGCTGTTCCTTTCATAGATTTGAGCCATGATATCATGACTTTCCTTGATGGCTTCGTCGATCTGTTTCTGTATTTCTTCTACCTGAGCAGTAAGGTCATCGTCAAACGAAACGGATAATGCCATTTCATTTCTTAGAGAAGTCAATTTGTCCACTCTAGAACCGAGAGAGGACAGCTGCTTTTCAATGTATAGCTTTTCACCTTCATTTCTGGCCTTCGAAATCTTTGGATCTTCTTTTTTCTTAAAGTCGTCACAGTTGTTCCCATTCAGAAGAAACAGGAAAAGAGCTGGAGCGGTAACACCGGTGTTGGGATCATTTGGATTGAAGAACACCGAACGCTCCGTTTCAATTTTTCCCTGCCTTACATAGAAATTTGCTAGAAGGCTACGAAAAGAGACACTGTTTGGAGAAGCGCTGGCTTTCCTTTTTGCACGGATATAGTGCGGCTCATGGATTCCTAGGAGGCCAAGAAGAAATTCATTGAGTTTTGGCTGATCTTTCTTTCTGTCGTTTATGTAATAAGTAGTCCCATTTATCAGTACATGATCGTCGTCACCTATGGCACGTATAATCTCGTAGCTTCCTTCGGAAGTCTTAATTGTTACATATACGGCATTATAACCGTCCAAGGCTTTAATTTTCTCTGCATAATCCGGCTGCTTCTCGTTTTTATGTACGTATCCAAAGCAGTAGTCGATACATGCAAGTATGAGAGACTTTCCAGAATTCGAAGGTCCAAGAACTACATTGACGCCATCTTTAAACTCAACGACAGCATCCTTCTTTCCCGGCCCCACTATTTTTACTTGAGATATATAAAAACCTTTACGCATCATAATTTAACATCTTCCACTGAATTCTGAATCTTACGCGTTATCAAATCGTGCAAATTTTTAGTCGGCATATTCTTGAAGTGATAATCGACTCTGTCGGCGATCTCTACATACATACTCACATAGGAAGAACTCAGATCATTAATAAAATCATTTCCATTATCTGTGATTCCATAGACGCATCCCTGATTAGTCGGCTCAATATGAATCAGCCCACGCCGTGCCAATTCCAATAGTGCTTTCTTAGCAGTAAACGTTCTGGATGTAAATTCACCGAATCGGTATCCGCTGTTTCCATGTAGGTTACTGGATCCTATTCCAAAGTCAGCTGCATACGTTGTTATGAAGTCAAGACAGTTTATTCGGTCTTCCGATAGTGATCCATCTACCGTATACATCAATAAAAGATAACGTATCGCTTGTTCAAATGTGGATCCGATTCCAACACTTATTGCTTCCATACCATTTTTTTGTCATTTACCAGGAAATGGCATACTCCTTGCTTGATTTTGTTACTGATCCAGTACTTGGAATTGCTCAGGATGTAAGCGTCTACTGGAACAGCAGAGGCCTTATCCATTACTTCCAGCATTCGGTCGTAGCCGTTCATGCTTTTGTCGCGTGCTACTTTTCGATAGGTATTTTTCACTCCATTCCATGTCTCGGATTTCAATACATCAAACTGACCATCCAACTGTGTCGAGCGTAATTCATCAATGCTGCATCGGATGGATTCTGCCGCAAAGAAATCAATCCGTCGTTCACTTAGATCTTCGGCATATTCTCCACCACAATTGTTTGCATTTATTTCATGCCCGGCATCATCACCATAGGCATCATACAGAGCGTTGATATAGGTGTGCTCACGTTCTTCGTCAATAGCATCTGGAACTGGTATTGGAGTGGGCCTTGGAATTGCGGCTATACAGGCATCCAATTCTTTTACCGCATCGGATGGCTCGTGGACAGCTTCACGAACAGTTCTTTCGGAAGGCAGAAGTGCCTGCATTGTGGCGATAAAGCCCTCCACAACCTTGTCAACAATGGCATCCTCATCCGGAAAATCGTTTTCAGTATCAAAACCCAGGTGTTTAGCCAGTTGCTCTTGCGCATCCCCAGAGTACGGCAGTCTGCTTTTAAAGAATTGATCCAATGAATTCACCGACAGGTTTCTTTTGAAGTATCGCAGATGATCCTTGTTAAAAGTCTTCCCGTCGGAACTGAGAATATTATCGTAGAACTTCGACTTGTGATCAACAAAGAAGCTACAGTCACTTTTCTCTTCGCTCACCATGGAAGAGAAAAGAGCAACCATAAAATCAGCTTTTCCTTCATCTCCATTACTGAAGTTGTCATACAAAAAGTTGAATTCGCCCTTAAATCCCATCTGATCTTCCTCCCTCATAGTACTTTTAGGAAACCCTAGGAATTCAAAGGAATGCTAAGGAATCGGCGACTAAGTCGGTTTGTTATGCTTGTCTTAGAAAGCGAGGAAAAATATATCTTATGTCTATTTTAACCATTATATGCAATGAGTTCAATTTGATTTGGTGATTTTGCCCATGATTTTATCACAATAACGACCAAATTAAGTGCAAAAAACAGCACATTGCGAACACGCATCAATTAAAGGAGCCAAGCGATGAACACAGAAGTCAGAAGAACAATCCGGCCACCATAGAGGCAGGCCATCTCACAGCAGTAATTCCTAAACCCACGGAAGGAATGTCCCGAAATGGATGTTCTTCCACATAACAAATAAAAACCCATAAGTCTGAGTGCGCATAAGACGGCGGGAAGCACATAGAAGCCACAAGAATCCGATACCGGAATCTTGGCTCTGATGCTTTTCACCGTTCTTAGCGTGCCCGTTTTCTGGTGCCAGGAGTCGGTGAATCACCGGCTCCTTTTTTCGTGCTTCCCGCCGCAGCAAGAGCTCAGCGGAAAGGACGAGATATGCCAAGAGGCAAGAGTAAGGACTACTCAGCACTTTTCGGAGGACTGGACCTGCCGAAGGATCGCTTTGACGCAGACAGAGAAGGCTACGTCGACAAAGAGGGCAACTACCATTTCAACACGGTGACCGGGATCGGCATGGGATCTGTAACACCGTCTGTGATCAAACTGCATGGAGAAAATGGCGAAGACAACTCGAAATGGATCGAGTTCTTAGCAGGTGAGGATCACGCAGTAAATATCCAGAAGCGGAACGACGAGGACCACGAGGATGAGCGCTATGCCTATTTCAAGAAGAACACCGATCCTGATTCCGAAGAAGCGGATACCACACCGGATCCGATGGATCTTGAATCCTACCGTAGATGGAGTGAATCCCAGGAGACGGAAGAGTGTGAGGAAGAAGATCGCGTAGCGGACTTCGTTCATGAATTCCTCTGCATGCTCTCCGATGACGAGCAGAAGATCATGTTCGGCGTGTTTGGCATGGATGAGAAGCAGAAGGATGTCGCTAACGAAGTGGGCAGAAAGCCCCAGTCGGTCAGCCGCAGTATCGACCGCATCATGAAGCGTCTGGAAAAGGAGCTTGCCGAAAAGCTTGGTTACCACGGCGAGGACCGGTCGAAAGAGTAAGCCGGTTGATTTCTATGGTCCTTAGTAGGAGGGAAGTGAGTTTTTTCTTCCCTCTGCCACTATACACCAAACGATCTGAAAAGGAGAAAAATCATGGACAAGACATGGAAAGTTGTGGTCGCGGAAGCAGGAAAAAAGGCGGAAGTAAGGGAGATCCCGGCAAACTATGAGGCATTAAGAAAGCTCGTCGGAGGACCAATCGAGGTCACCAGTCCGCTCTCTGATGATACTGCGGTGATCTGTAATGAAGTCGGAAAGCTTATCGGGCTTCCGATGAACCGTCTCCTCCGGGACCAGGATGGAAACGCGGCTGATGTGTACTGCGGCACGATCATCTGCATCGGTGCAAGGCCAGCGGACGAGGATTTCAGTTCACTTACCGATATCGAGGCGGCAATCTATCTGATGCTGTACAACGACCCGGAGTTCAGCGCATCGAAGGGAGACAGGAAAAATGGCAGATGAGAAGACAAGACCTTTTCTTCCAATGCCGGTCAAAGTAAGGCCTTACGCACACCAGCAGGCGGGGTATGACTTCGCCTGCCGGATCTTTGGATTATACGACGGCAGGATCCGGTCGCATGGGGTGGCGTTCCTCATGGAAATGGGAACCGGCAAGACGCTTACCAGTATCGGCGTTGCGGGCGCGCTCTACCAGTTCGGACTGGTAAACCGCATCCTCGTGGCCTGCCCGCTGTCGATCACCGGGGTGTGGGAAGAGGAGTTTCATGCGTTCGCCGACTATCCGGTGAATATCACAGTGTTAAAAGGCACGAGTGAGAAGAAGCGCCAGCAGATCGATCAGATCCCGTCCGAGGGCCTGCAGGTTCTGGTTGTCAATTACGAATCCGCATGGCGGCTGGAAGAAGAACTCTTAAGGTTCGATGCGGACCTCATTATCGCCGATGAGGGGCACAAACTGAAAGACAATCGGTCCCGCCAGTCCAAGGGCATGCAGCATCTCGGGGATAAGGCCAGATACAAGCTGCTCCTTACCGGGACGGTGATCACGAACCGTGAGATCGACGTATTCTCCCAGTACCGATTCCTGGACAGCAGGATCTTCGGCACGAGCTTCTACGCTTTCCGAAACCGCTACTTTGACATGACGGGCTACGGCAACCACATCCCGGTCTTCCGTCAGTCGATGGCGGAGGACTTCTTAAAGAGGATGCACTGTATTGCCTACCGCGTGACGAAGGAAGAGTGTCTGGACCTGCCAGAGATCCGGGAAGAGGTCCGCAAGGTCGAGCTGGAGCCGAAAGCAATGCGGATGTATGAAGAGCTGCAGGAGGACTGCTACACAGAGCTCAAAGATTCCGAAGTGACAGCCGCGAATGTCCTGACGAAGATGCTCCGGCTCTCCC
>JAAZDA010000110.1 GCA_012512995.1 Clostridiales bacterium
GATCAATAGCAAGATCCAGTGAAAGCGGTCCATCAACTATACAATCTTTTATGCGTCCTTCAAGATTCCACTTTGTGAGCTGTTCTGCGTCGACTGTCACCGGCATCTTGGGATTTACTGTCTCAACTGCAGCCAGAGGCGCCACCTTGGGACATTCCACGCCACATGCGTTGGCCACGCGGACGTCCATATCAATTATCTGCTCTTTATCTTCAAGTGTCGGATATGGAAGAAAAGCCACATCAGAAAGGAACAGCAGTCTGTTGATCCCGGGGATCTCGAAAATACAAACGTGTGAAAGTGTTTTGCCTGTGCGAAGTCCCACTTCTTTATTGAGGACACTCTTGAGGAACATCTTGGTGGGAAGCTCGCCCTTCATATACATATCAGCATCGCCGTCATGGACCATCTTGACAGCCTTGAGGGCAGCCTGTTCATCATCTTCCTCGTTTACTATATCCATGCCTTCGATATTTACACCGCGCTTCGCTGCGATATCACGTATCATCTTCTCGTTTCCGAATAGAGTCGGTTCCGCTATCTTAAAATCACGAGCCTTTGATACTGCTTCAAGTACACGACCGTCCTGAGCCACCGCTACAGAGAGCTTCTTGGGCGGAAGCGTCTTTACCATTTTTATGATTTCTTCAAAAGTTGCACTCATTTTTAAGCCTCCACGATTTTTTCTATGAATACCGTTCAAAATGATAACATAATTTATGTGTTTGCGCTACTGACACAATTTTCCGGCGACAAAGACCGCCTGCGGAGAAATTACCCCGCAGGCGGCCGCTTATATACTATTAGATTGTGTTACCGGATCGGAGAAAGTCCGAATCCGTTACAGATAGCATCCACCGGTACGCCCATCTTGCAAAGGTCGCACTTATCAGGTGCATAATTGCGATAATCCGGAATATCTGCAGGGCTGAACAGGTGATTGATCTTCTGACCTGCGATACTGTTAGCTGCAGAGAATATTGCAGAAATACCGTTCACATGTCCACCGTAATACTGAATACACTCAACAGCTCTGCCAAGTGTTGTACCTGTAGTTGTAGATGCAAGCAGGAGCACGATATGCTTGCCTTTTATCATCATCTGCATATTCTCACGGAATATCATCTGACCTGTCAGATCATATTCTGGCGTGACAACATAGATCGTCTGATGCTGGTTCACAGAAATAATTCCTGCCTTTGTGAGCTCTTCTGCAAGAAAGGCTCCTATGACTTCACAGCCGTCCATACAGACTATTGAATCTACTATAGTCGAGGCCACATACTCCTTTGCCAGAGCGGCAGCAGCATTTCTTGCCTCATTTAGACGGGATTTCATTGTCGTCATGTCAATGTAATAATTGATGTGTGAGTTCGGTGTTACAAAATGTCCCGGAATGACTTTCATGAAAACTTCCGGATCTGTCTTACAATTGATCTTTGTGTAACCCTGCATATTCACCTCCATGTCGGGATAATAAGCTTTCCCGATCCCAAATCTTTTTGCCCCGCCACGGACGCGCCGCCTGCGGAACTTCATAACGATATTGTACCATAAGATGAGGGATGGCGCGTATTGGTATTTAGTGGCCTCAGATCTCAGTGGGCTTCGCTGTGAGCTTCACTTCCTTCGTCGTGCCGTCCGCGTAATGAACGCAGCAGCTCGCGCCGGCTGAAGTATCAGAGATCGTGATCACAACGCGGTTCCCGGGAGTCGTCTCAGCCTTGGCCGTGAATACGATCTTGCCGGAAGCATCAGGAATCTCAGCGACAGCGCTGCCACCCGCATATGTCCCGACTGCAGGCAGGTAATAATGTAGAGTTACATTCTTCGCATAATCATAATCAGGCACCTTGTTATTCGCGCCGATCGCTATAAGCGAGTTCTCCTTCACAAAGACAGGCAAATTGAAGTAATCATACTTCTCTTTGTACCATTTGCCGCCTTCCTTAACTTCGCCGTCGATAAGGCCTATCCACTTCCCATCAGGAAGATAGTACTCACCGATGCTCTTATCATTGAATATCGGCGCCACAAGGCGCGAATCGCCCAGCATATACTGCATATCAAGATATTTGCATGCCGGATCTCCCGGATAAGCAAACGGCATCGGGCGCATGACAGGAGTTCCCTTTTCATGAGCTTTGACTGCCATATCGAAAATATACGGCATCAGTGTGCACTTAAGCTCGCTGAAGAATTTCGCGACCTTGCAGGCCTCATCGTCGAAGAGCCACGGCACGCGGTAGGAATCAGAACCATGCAGGCGGCTATGAGTAGAGAATATTCCAAACTGATACCATCTCTTGTAAAGATCAGGCGTAGCTGTGCTCTCGAATCCTGAAATATCATGGCTCCAGAATGCAAATCCGCTCATGGCAAAACTGAGTCCGCCACGAAGCGTCTCTGCCATTGAGCCATAACTGGCAAAACAATCGCCGCCCCATTGTACAGGGAATTTCTGTGATCCTGCTGTGGCGCTTCTCCCGAAGAGGACCGCGTTCCCTTTGCCCTTTTCTCTCTCAAGGAGCTCAAACACTGCCTTGTTGTAAAGGTATGTGTAATGGTTATGCA
>JAAZDA010000111.1 GCA_012512995.1 Clostridiales bacterium
CTATGTATCTCGGTCATGAAAGAGGCTATGGATTTCATATCTACTGTGATGAGACAAGGCCGTTGCTGCAAGGGGCAAGACTTACGGCATTTGAGCTTGCCTCTGCAGGAATGGATGTGACAGTCGAGTGTGACAATATGTCAGCTTCTCTGATGAGGACAGGCAGGGTACAGGCCGTTTTTGTGGGGTGCGACAGGGTGGCATCAAACGGGGATACAGCAAACAAGATAGGCACAAGTCTTCTTGCACTCGCAGCAAAGAGATATAACGTGCCGTTTTATGTGTGCGCACCGACATCAACGATAGACATGTCCCTTAAATCAGGAGCGGAGATACCTATCGAACAGAGAAAACCGGAAGAAGTGACTGAAATGTGGTACAAAGAACGCATGGCACCTGAGAATGTGAAGGCATATAATCCGGCTTTTGATGTGACAGACAATGACCTGATAACAGGTATCATCACAGAATATGGAATTGCCAAAGAGTCGTTTTCTGAGTCACTCAGAAAAATATTTGAGCTCAAAAAGAAAAAACAGGACTCACATGTGAATAATAAATAAGTACTGCGATCCACAACAAATCATATAAAGGAGAAAACAAACATGGCAAGAAAAGTAGTAATCGCAAGTGCATGCCGTACACCTATCGGCAAATTCGGGGGCACTCTTAAGGACGTTCCTGCAACAGAGCTCGGCACCATCGTTATAAAAGAGGCGATGAAGCGTGCCGGAGTAAAGCCTGAGCAGATCGACGAAGTTTATATGGGAAATGTCATTCAGGCAGGCAATGGCCAGAACCCGGCCCGCCAGTCAGCAGTAAATGCAGGTATTCCTGTAGAAGTTCCTGCAACAACGATCAACGTTCTGTGCGGTTCAGGTCTCCACTGCGTAAACCTTGCGGCAAAACTTATTGGAATGGGCGATGCTGACATAATCGTGGCAGGCGGCATGGAGAACATGGACAAGGCCCCTTACCTGCTCTATAATGCCCGTTTTGGCTATCGCATGAATGCAGCACAGATGGATGACTCGATGATAAGAGACGCCCTCTCAGACGCTTTTGGCGGTTATCACATGGGCATCACCGCAGAGAACATTGCTGAGGAATGGCATCTCACCCGCGAAGAACTCGATGAGTTCTCAGCATGGAGCCAGGACAAGGCGGAAAAGGCAATAACTTCAGGACGTTTTAAAGATGAAATAGTTCCTGTTACGATCCATGGTAAAAAGGGAGATACCATATTTGATACAGACGAGAGCAATCGTCCGGGAACAACAAAGGAATCTCTGGCAAAACTCAAGCCCGCTTTCAAAAAAGACGGCGTAGTAACAGCCGGCAACTCATCAGGAATAAATGACGCAGCGGCAGCTGTTATTGTCATGAGCGAAGAGAAGGCTAAGGAACTCGGAATTACACCTATGGCAACATGGATCGGCGGCGAGCTCGCAGGTGTCGAGCCACGCATCATGGGCATAGGCCCTGTTGCAGCCACCAGGAAGGTCATGAAGAAGACAGGGTGGAGTGTTGATGACCTTGACCTCATCGAGGCAAATGAAGCCTTTGCAGCACAGTCTGTTGCAGTTGCACATGATCTTGGTTTCAATAAGGAGATCCTCAACGTAAATGGCGGCGCTATTGCACTTGGCCATCCGGTAGGATGCTCAGGCACACGTATCCTCGTTTCTCTCCTCTATGAAATGCAGAAGAGAGATGCAAAGAAAGGCCTCGCCACTCTTTGCGTAGGCGGCGGAATGGGCTGTGCGGCTCTTGTAGAGCGCGATTGATTACGCTAAAAAACTGATTTGACAAATGGCTGTCAATTGAGTAATATAGTCTCTGCTGTATAAATTAGGGCAGCAGAGATATGTACGTGTAGCTCAGCTGGATAGAGCGTCTGGCTACGGACCAGAAGGCCGCGAGTTCGAATCTTGTCACGTACACTTAATTATCCGGAAGTCTTAATGACTTCCGGATTTTTTATTACAGAGGCTGAAGAACGATTCAAATACAATTTGTAAATGAGGACAGAAAAGCCATGACAAAAAAACAACTTGCGAAAGAGGTAATACAACGTTTAGCAAAGGAGTATCCAGATGCGCACTGCACTCTTGCCTATGACAAGGCATGGCAGCTTCTGGTCAGCGTGAGGCTGGCAGCTCAGTGTACTGACGCGAGAGTAGATAAAACCACACCTTTACTTTATGCAAAGTTCCCTTCAGTAGAAGCTCTTGCCGCTGCAGAAGTATCTGAGATCGAAGAAATCGTAAGACCCTGCGGACTGGGGCACAGTAAAGCCCGTGATATTTCCGCATGTATGAAGATCCTTAATGAGAAATACAACGGCAATGTTCCCGATGATTTTGATGAGCTTCTGGGGCTCCCTGGTGTCGGTCGCAAAAGTGCCAATCTTGTAATGGGAGATGTTTTCGGAAAGCCGGCGATAGTGACTGACACACATTGCATAAGGCTGTCAAATCTGATAGGACTGGTCGATGTGAAGGAACCAGCCAAAGTGGAAGCAGAACTCAGAAAAATTGTGCCGCCTGAGGATGGTAATGATCTTTGCCACAGATTTGTTGAACACGGGAGGAAAGTCTGTGTGGCCAGACGACCTGACTGTGGGAATTGCTGCCTGCATGATATATGCAGATATGGTAAAAAGATATAATAAAGATCGGCCGTATCCCTTGCGGGATACGGCCGATCCTTTCGTGTTAAGACACCCCGGGGAA
>JAAZDA010000112.1 GCA_012512995.1 Clostridiales bacterium
CGGTTTGCCGAGAACAGCCGCTATTTCGCGTGAAATTCCAAGTATACTCATGCAATCGGGGCGGTTCGCAGTGATCGAAATATCGTATATCCAGTCATCAAGCCCGAGTATCGGCTTTGCGTCACTTCCTGCCGCCGAATCTTCCGGCAGCTCGAGAAGCCCGTTATATCCGGCTCCCGGATACATGTCTTCATTTACACCGAGTTCAGTTCCTGAGCACAGCATTCCCTCTGAATCATAACCGCGAAGTTTGCCCTTGCTTATCGTCTCTATGCCTGTAACAGTGACGTGATCCTTTGCAGTTGCAAGAACCTTTGCGCCGACCAGTGCCAGCGGAAATCTGGCTCCTGCGCGGACATTATCAGCTCCGCAACAGACCTGGAATGTACCTTTATCTCCGGCGTTTACCTGACATACATGAAGATGCGTATCAGGTATAGGTTCACATGTTTCGACGAGTCCTACAACTACACCTTCAATATCCTTGCCGACCTGATACAGCTCTTCTACTTCAAAACCGCATGAGAACAGTTTTGCCTGCAGCTCCTCCGGCGTAATATCAATATCCACATATTCTTTCAGCCAACTTAATGGTGCTAACATAATTACCTCCATGCCTGAGCGTTTCTTTATTTATGCGGCTGTCATTTGTCGCATAAGCACGTCGTGATTTCTATTCCTGATCACCTATCTGATTCAGTACCTGAATATCAGACTCTAACAAAAGCTTTATATTGTTAATGCCATACTTAAGCATGGCAATACGCTCAAGTCCTATACCGAAAGCAAGTCCACTGTATTCGTCAGAATCAATACCGCAGTTCTCAAGCACCTTGCGGTTGACCACTCCTGCACCGAGCACCTCAATCCAGCCTGTACCTTTGCACAGAGGGCAGCCCTTGCCGCCGCAGGCAAAACAACTGCAGTCGACCTCGACTGATGGCTCCGTGAACGGGAAATATGAAGGACGAAGTCTTGTTACAGTTTCCTCGCCGTATATTTTCTTTACAAAAACATCCAGCATACCCTTGAGGTCGCTGAGCGTGATTTTCTTGTCGACGACAAGTCCTTCCATCTGGGAAAACATGGGAGAATATGTAGCATCATCATCTGAACGGAAAACTTTTCCTGGAGAAAGTATCTTAATGGGAGGTTTCTTCTTCTCCATGACATGGATCTGCCCTGATGATGTCTGAGTGCGGAGTAGGAACTCAGGAGAGAGATAAAAAGTATCCTGCATATCGCGGGCAGGATGATCCTTGGGCGTATTGAGTGCAGTGAAATTATAATAGTCATTTTCAATTTCAGTGCCTTCATAGACTTCAAAACCCATTCCGGCGAAAACATCAATAAGTTCCTCGCGGACCTGTGTCACAGGATGAAGATTGCCATGTGCGATCTTGACTGCCGGCATGGACACATCTATTTTTTCGGATTTATAGCGGGACTCGAGTTCCCTTTCTTTCATCTTCGCATCGATTTCTTCAAAACGCTGCGCGGCCCAGACTTTCAGCTCATTTACAGTTTTGCCGTATTCAGCTTTCTGCTCTGAGGGGACAGACCTCATATCCTGCATCAACAGGCCGATCCTGCCCTTCTTTGAGTCGAGAAATTCTTTTCTCACTTCGTACGCCGATTTTGAGGAATCAAGAGACTCCGCTTTCTGCCTCAGTTCTTCCTTTATCTGCGCGGCTTTTTCCTTCAATTCTGATAGATCCGCCATAACTTAACTTACCTCCTGATAAAAAAATCCAACATAATACCCGAAGTGCCGCCTTCTGCTTTTGACTCCTAGCTATAAGCCAGGTGGGTTATCCCAGCGCCGACATTTGTCTTCCTCTCCCATAGCCCTGAGGCCGAAGGCGTGACAGCCGCTGGCGAAATATCGATATCCCGTTTAAAGTAAATGTAGGTTCAAAAATACAGAAGTTTACCGAACACTTCAGGCACTTTCATTATACAACATATTTGCAGCAGATACTATTTGCTGATTGCTTCTGTTGCATCGATCAGCCACTGCTTTATATCCCTGTCTTTATCAGATTCGAAATACGGCAGCATCTCTTCTCTGCATTGTCTGTGGTATTCGTTCAGTTCTGCTATCTCCCGGTCACTAAGATACTGAGGGTCGATAAGCTCTTTGTCGAGAGGCACAAAGGTGAGCGGGTCAAAACATAAGAACTCGCCATCTGTTGTTTTGCATTTCGGAACACAGATGAGGATAGTCTCGATCCTTATTCCGAACTTGCCCTCTTTATAAACACCCGGCTCATCAGAGACGATCATTCCTGGCAGGAACTCCACTGCGTCTGCGCCTTTGGAGAAACGCCATCTGATGTTCTGAGGTCCCTCATGAACATTGAGGACATATCCTATCCCATGACCTGTGCCGCACTTGTAGTCGCTTCCGACAGCCCAGAGCGGCTCGCGTGCGAGTATGTCAAGATTCCTGCCTGTGCATCCTTTCATGAACGAAGCATTGAGAAGTCCGAGATTACCAGCAGCAGTAAGAGTATAGCTCTTCTTCATTTCATCTGTGACTTTTCCGAGAGCCATAGTCCTTGTCATATCAGTTGTGCCGCGGTAATATGTCCCGCCGCAGTCCATCAGGAGCATGCCTTCTCTTTTAAGCTTTGCAGAGTGATCCGCGGACGGCTCATAATGCATCATTGCAGCATTCGGGCCTGTAGCTGTTATAGTGCCGAATGAAAGCTCAATGAAATCATGTATCTCTTTTCTAAGCGAATCCATCTTCACGGCCGCATCATATTCTGTGATGTTACTTATGTCAGCCTCATGTGTGAGCCAGTAGATAAAACGGCATACAGCGGCAGAATCTTCTTTGTAGATGTCCCTGATATTCCTGATCTCCACAGGATTCTTGACGGCTTTCATGATTGTTATCGGGCTCTCTGCCTGAATGAGTTTGACAGGCGATGTGTGACAGGACAGATGCTCGCAGTTCCTTATTCCGGCCTTTATCGTCAGGTAAAGACCGTAGCTGACTGACTCGGGATCATACATCACGTTGCCCATGTAATTGAATTCCTTAAGGAAACGATCAAAATCGCCGTATGGCATTATTTCGATCTTATGCTTATCACATGTTTTGCGGATCTCTTCAGTCACTTCGTCATTCTGAACGAATATGATCTGTTTATCCATTGAAAAGAAGCCGTAAGAAAGCGCAACAGGGTTACACTCAACATCATTTCCTCTTAGGTTCGTCAGCCACATGAGATCATCAAGTTTTGCGCATACATAATATGACGCGCCATTATCTCTCATTACGTCGCGGAGCCGGCCGACCTTTTCGGCAAAACTCTCACCTGCCTGCTCATCGCTTAGCTCGAACATCGGATGACAAGGAAGAAGCGGTCTGTCTTTCCATATAGGGTCGCCGAGATCTTCATTGCACTTTATGGTTATGTTCCTGCCGGCCAGTAATTCTGCAAGACCGGCGCCCTCTCTTCTGCTGACACATCTGCCGTCAAAGCCAAGGACTTCTCCGTCATCCATGTTTTCAAAGAGCCAGGTCGGAATGTCGGGCACGCCCGGTTCCATCATCTTCATAAGCTGAATGCCGGACCCTTTTATCTGCTGAGTGGCCTGTATCC
>JAAZDA010000510.1 GCA_012512995.1 Clostridiales bacterium
CAATATGCTTGTCGACCTCGGCCGCAACGACCTCGGCAGGATCTCAAAATTCGGAACTGTGGAAGTAGAGCGGTATCACGATGTTTTGAAGTATTCCCACATAATGCATATCGGTTCCACAGTGCGTGGCATCATCCGCGACGATTGCGACGCAGTTGACGCGATCGATTCAATACTCCCCGCCGGCACACTTTCCGGGGCTCCCAAGATCCGTGCCTGCCAGCTGATCAACGATCTCGAGGACAACAAACGCGGCATCTACGGCGGTGCTATCGGTTATCTTGACTTTACCGGGAACATGGACACCTGCATCGCTATCAGAACAGCCTATAAGAAAAACGGCAAAGTCTTCATCCGGAGCGGTGCCGGCATCGTGGCCGATTCTGTCCCTGAGAAAGAGTACGAAGAATGCCATAACAAGGCCGCGGCCGTGATAAATGCACTGAATCAAGTTATGACAGCGAGGTGAATCTCATGATCCTTCTCATCGACAACTATGATAGTTTTTCCTACAACCTTTACCAGCTCATTGGTTCAATCGACCACGATATCCGCGTCGTCAGGAATGATGCGATGACCGTCGATGAGATCAAAGCTCTCGATCCAAAGGCGATAATTCTCTCGCCAGGCCCCGGTCACCCCGAGGACGCCGGCATATGTATCGAAGTGATCCGCGAGCTCGGCGCCGGGTATCCTATCCTCGGTGTCTGTCTCGGGCACCAGGCCATCTGCACTGCATACGGCGCAACTGTTTCCTATGCAAAACAATTGATGCACGGCAGGCAGAGCCCCGTCACCTTCGATGAAAGCAGCCCCATATTCAGTGGCTGTCTACAGGGAATGCCGGTCGCGAGGTACCATTCTCTCGCGGTTATCGAGAGCACACTACCTTCCGGGCTCAAAGTCACAGCCCGCACCGGGGACGGCGAAGTCATGGCTGTGCAACATGTTTTGAATACGGTATTCGGTCTGCAGTTCCACCCCGAATCAATAATGACACCGGGCGGCGCCGCGATGATGAAGAACTTTCTAGACTTCGCGGAAAACAGAGCAGCAACTAATTTAGCAAACAAATGAATGGAGGCAAAAATGATCAGGGAGTCAATCATCAAGATTGTTAACAAAGAGGATCTTAGTTACGACGAGGCAAAGAGTACGATGCTCGAGATAATGAGGGGCGAGACCTCAGCAACGCAGAACGCGGCATTTCTCGCGGCGCTCTCCACAAAGAGCGCGAAGGCCGAAACGATCGATGAGATCTCAGGCTGTGCCGAGGCGATGCGTTCTCTCGCAACACCCGTCGATCATCCGGGAATGGAAGTTCTTGAGATCGTCGGAACAGGCGGCGACGGTGCTCACTCATTTAATGTTTCGACGACCTCCGCGATGGTCATCGCATCGAGTGGTATCAAAGTGGCAAAACATGGTAACCGCGCGGCTTCATCGCTCTGCGGCACAGCCGACTGTCTCGAGGCTCTTGGCGTCAATATCAGCGAGGATCCCGACAAATGCAGGCAAATGCTTGATGAGGCAAATTTCTGCTTCATGTTCGCACAGAAATATCACTCAGCCATGAAATATGTCGGCCCCATACGCAAGG
>JAAZDA010000113.1 GCA_012512995.1 Clostridiales bacterium
TCGGGTATCTGTGCCGCAGACCCAAAATTCAAAATGTCTTTCTGCTCATAGCGAGCCTTATTTTCTATGCCGGGGGAGACATACATTATTTTCCTTTGCTCATAGTACTGATCCTTGCGAATTACCTGCTCGGTCTTGCAATAGAACATTTCAGTGACAGAGCAGCTCTGTCAAAACTCATGTTGGCGCTTTCCATCATCGTCAATCTGGGAGCTCTCGGCTATTATAAATACGCAAATTTCTTCCTGAATACTATTGATAAGCTCCTTCCCGGAGTGACGCTTCCGCGTGTTTCGCTCGCTCTTCCACTCGGAATATCTTTCCTTGTCTTCCAGGCAATGACGTATACGATCGATCTTTACAGAGGACGTTTCAAGGCACAGAAGAACGTTCTTGATTTCGCACTTTATATGTCGTTCTTTCCGCGCATGAGCTCGGGTCCGATTATTCGTTACGTCGAATTCGGAGATCAGCTGAGTAACAGGATCTGCGCTTCCAGGTCACAATTTGCACTTGGACTCAGGAGGCTCATATACGGCCTCGGGAAAAAGGTAATAATTGCTGATATACTCGGAGTTGCGGCCGACAGGATCTTTGCAATGGAGATAGGAGAAGTGAACGGCGCTGCTGCATGGGCAGGTGCGATTTTTTATACACTTCAGCTATATTATGATTTCTCAGGCTACACGGATTCTGCCATTGGTATTGCGCAGATGTTCGGCTTCAAATTCCCAGAGAACTTCGATTACCCGTATCTGAGCAAATCAGTCACAGAATTCTGGCGCCGTTGGCACATCACTCTGGGAACCTGGTTCCGAGAGTACCTGTACATCCCACTCGGTTGAAACCGAAAGGGAAAGATACGCACATATGTGAACCTGTTCATAGTCTTCGCGATGACGGGCCTCTGGCACGGAGCAAGCTGGAACTTTGTCGGTTGGGGAGTCTACAATGCAATTTTCATAATAATTGAGAGAATGGGCCTCAAGAAGAAAGTCCTTGATAAAAATGTTGTAATCGGGCATATATACGGAATTCTCACATTCGTAGTGGGTTGGGTCTTCTTCAGAGCGGATTCGATAGGACAGGGCTTCAAACTTGTGAAGAGGATGTTCTGCCCGTGGCTGTATTTGGATGTTAATTCGCGTATAGGCACGATGATTTCGACGCAGAGCTGGATCGCCTGCATTCTGGGAATCCTCGGAGCAGGTGTGCTCGCTGAACTCTTCAAAACAAGAAGATTGCAGCCTGTCGCGGCAAAGTGGAAGAACAGTATACCGGAAGCGGTCTTCCTCGCGGCGATGTTGTTTGTTGTTTTTGTGCTGACGGCGAGCGGGAGTTACAACGCGTTTATTTATACAAGATTCTGAGTAGGACATTAAGGGAGTAAATGAAAAAAACAGTTCAGATCATTTACATTTGCATATTCGTGGTTTTTCTTGCGGCTCCGGTGCTGTTCTTTAAGCTCGGAGGCAGTAAGCTTGTGGATTCCAGCAATTCTGAGAACCGTACGCTATCTGAGATGCCGTCGCTTGAGATGTCCAGGGAGAGCATAGAGAGTTTTGCCGACTCGTTCGAGAGCTTTTTCAATGATCATTTGCCATTCAGAAATCAGCTGGTCACGCTCGGAGGCCTCGCGGACTATGATGTTTTCCATGATACGAATTCGGACAGCGTAATAATCGGCAAGAAGGGGTGGCTCTTTTATAAGGGGTCACAGATAAACGGCGAAGATCCGGTCGCGGATTATGAGGGAACGAATCTCTTTACTGTTGACGAACTCGAGCAGATAGCGGCCAATATGACACAGATGAAGGCTGATCTTGAGGCGAACGGTGTTAAGA
>JAAZDA010000114.1 GCA_012512995.1 Clostridiales bacterium
AGTTTTCTATTATGTCGCACAGACCGGGTCACTGAGCAGAGCGGCAGAGCAGCTTTCCGTTTCCCAGCCGGCTGTCAGCCAGTCACTCAGGCAGCTTGAGAATACACTTGGGACATCGCTCTTTACCAGAACATCGCGCGGAGTGAAACTGACGAAAGAAGGGGAACTCCTTTTCTCATATGTGAGGAGAGGCTATGAGAATATCGAGACGGGCGAGAAGAAACTACGTCAGATGCTGAATCTCGATATCGGTGAACTCCACATTGGAGCGAGCGATATGACGCTTCGGTTCTATCTTCTCCCTTACCTTGAGAAGTTTCATGAAAAACACGCCAATATCAAGGTCAGTGTGACAAATGCACCTACCCCGGAAACACTCGGATATCTGGAAAACGAAACAATCGATTTCGGTGTTGTCTCAGGCCCGCTGCCGGAAATGCCGCAGGTAGAAGCTATAAAGGTGCGTGAGATCCAGGACACATTCGTGGCGGCACGCAGATTCATTCAATATCGCAATCGCACACTTGATCTTCATGATCTTGAAAAGCTCCCGCTTATATCGCTTGAAGGCAAAACATCCAGCAGGTCGTATATAGATTCATTCATGGCAAAGAACGGTGTGACAATAAGACCTGAATTTGAGCTGGCGACAAGCGATATGATAGTCCAGTTCGCATTGAGAAATCTTGGTGTAGGTTGTGTTGTCAGAGATTTCGCGGCGCCATTCCTTGAAAGCGGACAGCTTTTCGAACTGCGATTTAACAAATATATCCCACAGAGGAATTTCTATGTTACAGTAAACAGGAACGTCTCTCTACCCGCGGCGGCGACAGGGCTCCTTGAAATGATCAGGGCAGGAGACAAAACAGAATAGAAAGTGGATGGTCTTATGATAAATACTGTTGTTTTTGATATCGGAGGTGTGCTGGCTGATTACCATTGCGCCGAATACTATGTAGGACTTGGTTATGATGAGGAGAAGGCAAAGAGACTTGAAGAAGTTACAATGCACTCACCATACTGGTGTGAATATGACCGCGGAGTCATGACGGATGAAGAGATACGGGCAAAGTTCAAATCGCTCGCGCCGGACCTATCGGATGATATAGACCGCTCGCTCACGACTATGCATGGGATTGTTACCCGCAGGGAGAAATCCATACCGTGGATAAAGTCTCTTAAGGAGCGCGGTTTCAAAGTACTGGTCCTGTCAAATTATTCCAGAACAGCATTTCACGACTGCGCAGATGCGCTTGATTTTCTTGATGTCGTGGATGGCGGGATAATATCTTATCAGGATCAGGTGATCAAACCGAATCCTGCAATATATGAGCTCCTCTGCTACAGGTACGGAGTAAGACCGGAGAATTGCGTTTTTATTGATGATACTGTTAAGAATCTCGTTGCCGCGGCAAAACTTGGATTCAGCACGGTTCATTATGAGACTTTTGAACAGACTTCGAATGAACTTGAAAGTCTGATTGGAGGCGAAAATGAACACCGGAAATAAAGTGGATCATACTGAGAAGAAAAAGTATCCGTGGACGGCAAAAAGAATCGCGGCATGGATATGTATCATAGTGCTGGTGGCGATGTATGTCGTCACTCTGGTCGCGGCAATAATGTCAAAGCCGGGTGCTGATACACTGTTCAAGGCAAGCCTTGCATTGACTATATTTCTGCCGATCGTGTGCTGGGTATTTATCTGGCTCTATGGGTTTTTCACTGACAAAAAGACGATCGCGAGCCTCAATATCCTGAATTCCAATCCAGAAGCAAGGAAAAAGATGGAAGACGAGATCAGGGAGAGCGAAGTTAAAAAAGCTGAAGAGAAGGAGGATTCACAGGAATGATAACAAAAGTACTTAACGATGGCTGGTATATGGCAGCCTGTGATGACAAGATCCCTGCGAAAGTCCCAGGCAGCGTTTATTCGACGCTTCTGGACAATGGTCTGATGGACGATCCGTTTTACCGCGACAATGAACTTGCAGCAACGAGGTTGATGGACCACGATTATTCTTTTGTAAATGAGTTCAGTCTGACAGAAGAAGAACTGCACAGCGACAGGCTGATCCTTCACTTTGACGGCATAGATACGATCGCAGATGTATATCTTGATAATGTCCTTATCGGCAAAGCTGACAATATGAACCGTGTCTGGGAGTATGATATTTCAGATGCAGCCGGATCAGGTAAAGCGGATCATATTCTGAAAGTGACCCTTCATTCACCTACGAAGTACATAGAGGAAGAGGACGCGAAAATCCACGCGGGCGGTTCGCCAGATGCAATGACCGGATTCCCGCATATCCGCAAAGCTGCATGCATGTTCGGCTGGGACTGGGGCCCGCGTCTTCCTGATGCGGGATTGTTCCGCGCTGTAAAAATACTTGCTGTTAACGATGCAAGAATCGGAGATGTGTGTTTTGACCAGAAACACAACATTACAGAAACAGACCCTGTAAAAGGGAACAGCGTCGGAAGCGTTGAACTGTCAGCTGATATTGATGTCGAATTTGTCAGTCATGCAAAAGGCACTGCAGTCGGGGGCGAAGAGGCCGCAAGGCGCCGCACTGTATCAATGATAGTCATGTCGCCGGACAGAGAGAAAACGAAGGTCGTCTCCGGAAAAATTGATGAGCTTTCAGGGCCGGATACCGGATACGGGCATAAGAGGCTCCAAGTCACTATAGATGATCCGGAGCTCTGGTGGCCAAACGGTTACGGTGAGCAGCCACTCTACGCTGTTGAGATCATTCTGTCAGTTGATGGAAAACATGTGGAGTCGAGGATATATCACATCGGGCTTAGGACCTGCACGGTGAATACTGATCCGATTCCTGATGAACAGCATGACCCTCACATGGAGAACCAGAAACCCGATAAAGTCGAGTCAAGGAACTTTGCTTTTGAGGTGAACGGACTTCAGATCTTTACCATGGGCGCGGACTACATCCCAGAGGATGCGATAATAACGCGGCAGAACAGGCAGCGCACGGCAAAACTCATAAAATCGGCAAAACAGTGCAATATGAACAGCATCCGCGTGTGGGGTGGCGGATACTTCATGGATGATTATTTTTATGATCTTTGCGACGAGAACGGAATCCTTGTATGGCAGGATTTTCTCTTCGCCTGTGCCTGCTACGAGCTGGATGATGCCTTCGAGGAGAATATTGTCGCAGAAATCAGAGACAATGTGAGAAGGCTCCGCCATCACGCCTGCATAGGGATATGGTGCGGCAACAATGAGATGGAGACCCAGACGCTCGACAAATCATGGGGACCGTCGACAAAGCAGGTCTATGATTATATAAAGATATTTGAGTATATTATTCCAAAGGTGTTGAAGAGGGAGGATCCGGAGAGGTTCTACTGGCCGAGTTCTCCGTCATCAGGCGGCAATTATGAGAACGCCCATGAGGAAAATATCGGAGATACACATTACTGGGGAGTATGGCATGGGTGTGAGCCGTTTACAGCGTACAGGTCACACCATTATCGCTTTATGTCAGAGTTCGGGTTTCAGTCATTCCCGTGTCTACAGACCATAGAAAGTTTTACTGAGCCTGAGGACAGAAATGTATTCTCAAGAGTCATGGAGATGCATCAGCGCAATTCCGCGGCAAACGGCAAGATCATGAATTATATGTCACAAACATATAAATATCCGGGAAGTTTTGACGACCTGATATATTGTTCTCAGTTGTTGCAGGCAGACGCCATAAGATACGGTGTCGAGCATTTCAGAAGATTCCGCGGGACATGTATGGGCACTGTCGTCTGGCAGCTCAATGATAACTGGCCGGTTGCAAGCTGGGCCGGAATTGACTATTACGGGCGCTGGAAGGCGCTGCAGTACGCGGAGAAGCGTATGTTCGCCCCGATACTTATTTCGTGTGAGGAACATGGAGAGACAGATGAAAAGCCATTTCCTAATTCGCAGCAGTGTGCTGTGGATTTTTCTGCGACATTGCATGTAGCTAACGAGACCGGTAAGACGATCGAAGGTATGGTTATGTGGACACTTCGCATGCCGGATGGAACAACGGCCACGGACGGCGGTGTCGGTGTGACTGTCGAGCCGTACAGCGGTACATGGCTTCCGAAGATGGATTTTGACGACATTATTTCGGAGGATAAGGCGATAGAGAACAGCGGCGCGATCATATCAGCGGACAAAGACTCGTTCATGGAGGACAAGCACCTGAGTCCGTTCGACCTGCATCTTTCATTTGAACTTGTTGTCGGTGACGATATTGTTTCTCAGGGCAGCTGTCTTTTTGTGGCGCCTAAGCATTATCATTTTGATGACCCGGCTCTTGAGATAGAGGTGAACGGAAATCAGGTCGCGGTAACATCGCACGCCTTTGCAAAATCAGTGGCTGTGGAGTCACCTGACGGGAACCTGCGGCTTGATGATAACTTTTTTGATATGGAGCCCGGGACAAGAGTTCTGACTGTTGTCGATGAAAACGGGGATCCATGCGCGGAAGAAGCGATGCCTGCGGGACCGTACAGAGTCAGAAG
>JAAZDA010000115.1 GCA_012512995.1 Clostridiales bacterium
GATAGGCTTGACGGCTGCTCACCGCAGATTGTTTCAATATTACTCATTACAAGCACATAGATGAATATTCTGGCCAAGACGCCAAACAATTCAGCTTTTTTATTTCCCACCGTTTAATCTCCTTTTAGCCGTTGCGACATGATCTTTGTATTGTATAAAAACAGGTGTGCAGTCAGCACGCTTTATTTGCGGCTTCCTGAATGTTGGAACCGTCAAAATCATAGGCACGGTATTCGCCGGTCTGTACTTTTGCTTGCATCTGCGCAAAGAAATCCGCTGTTGCGGTAAAGATTGTCAGGTCATAAGCACCCGTTTCATCCGATTCATAGTTTGCATATTTGGAGATTGGAGACAAGCCCTGCTGGAAAACTCCAACACTGTCAAACATTAACGGAATTTTTCCGCTGACAATGTCCTGCCAGACCTCGTTAATCTTGCCCATGACGCCTTCCGAGTTGTCTGTATGAATCGTAATTTCTTTTAATAAGTAAGCCATTGTTCTCCTCCTGATTTTTTCACTTTTTATTTCGTAGTGTAAATATAAATAGTCCTTCGCCTTATTCATCATTCGGCTGCAGTGAGGCAAGCCAAGTTTCAATGGCCTGTACTAGAATATACTGCTGCTGCAAAACAGCCAAACCGGTTTCAGGAATGTCGGGTGCGTTCTCTTTCCGGCTGATATTGTCTTCCAAATAGGATTTCAGTTCGTTCACGCCATGTTCGATGGAATCAAGACAGCGGGTTCTTAATTCCGGCGTCAATTTGTCAATATTAACAATCACCGCATTGAAATCCAAAAAAAGATAAATCGGCTTTTCAGCGATTTCCAGCATAAGTGCTTCAAATTCTCTCTTTCCCGCATCCGTGAGAGAATAGACCGCTTTTTCCGGCATCTTGCCTTCCTTCACGGCGGTACCTGCAATCAGTCCTTTTTCTTCAAGCTGAAGCACTTTCTTATAGATAGATGGGGTGCTTACCTTTACCCATTTTGAAATGTTCCGGTATTCTACCAGCTTCTGAATATCATAAGCACTTAAATCCTGATCCTTCAGTATTCCTAACACGATTAAATCTATGGTGTTCATATATTTCTCCTTTTTCTCCTTGACGACTACTATAAAGTATAGTACTGTAATATCTGTTGTCAAGTGCTATAAATTATAGTACTTTTGTTGTTTTGTGTGAAAGGAGATTCAAATGGACAAACCTAATTCTAAAATGGAACTGCTGGGCAGTGTACCAATTCCGAAAGCGCTGCTTGCACTGGGGCTTCCGACCATGGTTGGAATGCTAATCAACGCATTGTACAACTTGGTAGATGCCTATTTTGTGGGCGGGCTTGGAACCGATGCAATGGGTGCCATTACCGTTGCCTATCCGTTGGGGCAGGTGATCGTGGGTCTGGGCTTGCTGTTCGGAAATGGTGCCGCCGCTTATCTTTCTCGCTTGTTGGGCAAGGGCGACAAAAAAACGGCCAACCAGGTGGCCAGTACCGCTTTGTACAGCGGCGTGCTGATTGGAGCAATCGCAATTTTGTTTTCCGTGATTTTTCTGAACCCAATCTTGCGGCAGCTTGGTGCGCTGGATAGTGTAATGCCTTATGCAATTTCCTATACCAGAATCTACATCACTTTTTCCATTTTCAACGTATTTAATGTAACGATGAACAATATCGTGTCCAGCGAAGGTGCAGCAAAAACTGCTATGTGCGCTTTGATGGCGGGTGCTATCCTGAATGTAGTTTTGGATCCGATTTTCATCTACTCGTTGGGGCTTGGCCGCTGCTATTTTCTCCAACGGGATTATGTCGCAATTTACCAAAAGTGACATGGAAATGATTCGTGTTGGGCAGATTGCATTGCGTGCAAACGGAATCTCTTTTATCCTGTTTGGCTTCTACACGGTTTACTCTTTCCTGTTTTTGGTCATGGGAAAAGCCAAAGAGGGTCTTTTCCTGGGAGCTTGTCGGCAGGGAATTTGCTTCATTCCGGCTATTCTGATTCTTCCCATGGCAATGGGGCTAAATGGCATCTTGTTTGCACAGCCTGCTGCGGATGTTCTTTCCGCTGTGATCACTGTATTTATGGCTCTACACCTGCATCGACAGATGAAAGCGGAGCAAACAATTGCTTGCCCGGCAGAAAAGTGATAGCAAAAGCAAGCTCTCAACGGACATCAATTACATTGCTTTTCATGAATAAGGAGGGATACGATGGAAGGCGGCCAATGGATACTGTGCCCACTTTGTAATAGTAAAACTAGAATTCGAATACAAGCGAACACGACACTTTGAATTTTCCCCTGTATTGTCCCAAGTGTAAGCATGAGAAAGTTTCTCTTTGTACTGCGCTGCTGATACAACAACGATCCCGATCTTATCTTTGATGCGGTCAAATATCACTGCATTTCCTGACTGACTCATATACTTCCTCCGTTATCAACTTCGTTGTTGGCAAGCAAAATTGAGCGGTCGGTCTTGTCCCTGTTATTCAATTGTCAGTTCCTGTGTTTTCCCGCGGACTTGCCAAATCTCAAAATCATTTGCCAAAAACAAGAAAATCTGGCAAGTGAACTTACCAGGACATTTTGCATACTATGTAATTTATTACATTTCTAAATTCAGGTTCTTTACCTGTTTTTTGAAGTGATTATTTGCGATCCGAACTTTGATTGTTGATTGAAAGATTTTGTGAAAGAGGACTTAAAAGAATGGTGTAATCATGGGTGTAATTTGGAAAAAGCAGAAAGCCTCATTTCGCGGCAAATGCCGTAAAATGGGGCTTTCTGAAGTGTTCGGGACGGGATTCGGACCCCCGACCTTCCGCTTAGGAGGCGGACGCTCTATCCAGCTGAGCTACCCAAACATAATACAATGCATGTGTTATATTATCACAGTTTTTCGGTGTCGTCACTGTCTTTCGACTGATTTCCGGAATCTTCCCCCGGCATATCCGATTTATCGGAAGCATCTGCAGCATCCGCTGAATCCCCGTAATCTTCATTCGTATTATCAGAAAAAACAGCACTTCCCTGCATCCAGACAATGCCCTTGAACCTGCGGCCGACGGCCGGCACGCCGAATAAATCTTTTGAGTTTATCTGAACAACGAATCTGAGGTTATTGCAGTCAACAAGTAAACGGTACAGGCTTTCGTCTGTCACATTATTGACCACTTTTTCGCATTCCTCGATCTCGCCCATCACTGAATACAGGTCACATTCCACACCAAATGGCATGAAATAAGTATCCACGATGGTATAAACATCCTGGGTCTGCAACTGGTGGGATATGGCCGCATATGTATCCATATCCTGCATTGTCAGATCCTGCATCGCGTCGTCGTCACCATTCATGGCCTTGCGCATAAGTCTCGTTCGGTTAGCCATCTTCCGCCTTCCGATTTGAATGTCTTTTGGCGTTTTGGCTACCGGCAGCATGATCGTTCCCTCCGTTGAGAGAGCTGCGAGCATACATGTTTTGCCTGTAAGATCTGCTACGTTGCGGCCAATTGATTCTGAGTCTTTCACGCAATCTATCACATTCTGAAGACGGAAAATAATCGTGGTACCGACTTTAAGATCATCGCAGACGCCTGCGAACATGTCATCACTAAGTCTCGGCTCGATCGTGACCTGTTGCTCGGTGCTGATGATATCTGATGTCACATATGGGTAGCAGTACGAATAACGGAATTTGTCATCATCGTCGAATTCGCCTACAACTGACACGCCAAAACCCTTGCCGTATTCAGTCCTGAATTCGGCAAGCAGCGTTTTGTCACTGTTTGTGGTATATGCGCGGTAGACCGGGTCTGAAAGGACCTGATTTATTAGTGTCTGCATTCCTGACACTGTGACCCTCTCAGATAACCCGATTGCTCTGAAATATCTGTTCAAATGTAAAACTCCCCATAACTTACTTTTTGTTCGGTACCAGCACTGTCTGACCGCCCATATATGGCTGCAGGGTCTTGGGAATCAGGACTGATCCGTCCGCCTGAAGGTTGTTTTCAAGCAGTGCGATCAGCATTCTCGGTGATGCCACTACCGTATTGTTGAGTGTGTGAGCGAGGTATTTGTTGCCGTCATCGCCCTGAACGCGGATCCTGAGGCGTCTTGCCTGGGCATCGCCCAGATTCGAGCAGCTTCCAACCTCAAAATACTTTTTCTGTCTGGGGCTCCATGCCTCGACATCGCATGAAATCACCTTAAGATCTGCCAGATCTCCGGAGCAGCATGCCAGCTGTCTTACCGGAATGTCCATTGAACGGAACAGATCGACTGTGAATCTCCAGAGTTTTTCATACCAGTCCATAGATTCTTCGGGCTTGCAGACAACTATCATTTCCTGCTTCTCGAACTGATGGATACGGTAAACACCTCTCTCTTCTATGCCATGCGCGCCCTTTTCCTTGCGGAAGCAGGGTGAATAGCTTGTCAGGGTCTCCGGGAGCTTTTTCTCTGGAATTATCTGGTCGATGAAACTGCCGATCATCGAGTGCTCAGAAGTTCCGATAAGATACAGATCCTCGCCCTCTATCTTGTACATCATTGCGTCCATTTCCGAGAAACTCATGACGCCGTCTACAACTGCTTTGCGAATCATGAAAGGTGGAATGCAATATGTGAATCCCTTTCCAATCATGAAATCACGCGCATAAGACAAAACAGATGAGTGAAGTCTTGCAATGTCGCCCTTCAGGTAATAAAATCCGTTGCCCGCGACTCTCCCCGCGGCATCAAGGTCTATTCCGTCAAAACTCTCCATGATCTGTGTATGATACGGTATTTCAAAATCAGGAACGACCGGATCTCCGAATCTCTTGAGTTCCACATTCTCGCTGTCATCTTTGCCGATCGGAACGTCCGGGGAAATCATCTGCGGTATCGCCATCATATCTTTCTTTACGATTTCTGCCGCTTCTTCCTGAATCTTATTGAGCTCTTCAAGGCGTTCCGCCCCCGCTGCGACCTGCGCTTTGAGCGCCGCCGCTTCGTCCTTCCTGCCTTCCTTCATGAGACCGCCGATCTGTTTGGAGATCGTATTTCTCTCTGAACGCAGCGAATCAGCCTCGACCTGGGCTTTCCTTGCCTCTTCGTCCTTTGCTATGACTTCATCGACCATAGGAAGTTTTGCATCCTGATACTTCTTCCTTATGTTCTCCTTTACTGCTTCCGGGTTTTCCCTTACAAATTTGATGTCCAGCATAGCTTCAATATCCTCCCTCTATAACTATACATGTCTGTCCGCACATGTTTTTTCTGCTCCAGGATTACTGTTTCTTTCTGAACCCTGAAAGTGCGTTCGCGAGCGCCTGTTCTTCTTCAGTGCCCAGATCCACGTCACTCTTTCCGTTCCTGATCACTTTGATATATGAATAACAGCCGTCAGCGCTGTGCACTGAGTTTATCATCACGCCGCTGTTTGTCTCATCGAGCAGTGCCACCGCATAACTCAGCATGCCACCCAATTGTGAGAACGCATCATATTTTACCACACCGACCTTCTGTATTGAACTCTTGAGTCTGAAATAGATGTTATCAATCTGGCTGCCGCAGCGGGAAAGGTCATCTCTGATTCTCTCGTTTTCATCAAACATCGCGTCGATGTCATTCTCAAGACTCTTGCCATCTGCTCCGCGCATGAAACTGTCACACCTCGCCGACAGCTTATTCACCTTCATTATCTCTACTATCAGCAAAACAAGTAATATCACGCTTATGACTGTCAGTATCAAAACACCTGTCCACGCGTTGACTCCCGACAGTCCTGTTGCTTCTATCAATCCATTCATATATAAACCTCTATCTTAATAAACTTCTGGAGATGTAATTCTTACTGTAGTTCTTACTGTGGCTCTTACTGTGGCTCTTACTGTCTCTATTTTCTCAGTAATTTTTGAGTGATGCGGTCCAGTTCTTCGTGATTATAATACTCAATCTCGATCTTGCCGCTTTTATCCTTCCTTGAGTTGATCTTGACCTTTGTCCCAAGGGAATCCTTCATTCTTGTCTCAAGGTTGCGCATGATAGCTTCGAGTGATTCGTCAGGTTTATCCGTCTTTTTATCTTTGTCAGCCGGTTTCATGTATTTTCTGATCAGCTTCTCAGTATCGCGGACACTCAGGTTATTCCTGACAATTTCCTGTGCAATTCTGTACTGATCCTCAGGATCCTCGACAACTATGAGTGCTCTCGCATGTCCTGCTGATAATCTTCCATTTACAAGCATTGCCTGGACCTGATTACATAATTTGAGAAGTCGCAGCGTATTAGTGACCGCCGTGCGGCTCTTTGAAAGTCTGCCGGCAACTTCATCCTGTGTAAGACTGAACTCATCAATAAGGCGCTGATAAGCTTTTGCCTCCTCGACAGGGTTCAGATTTTCTCTCTGTATATTCTCAATCAGAGACCACTCCAGGATTTCCTTTTCTGAGAGCTCCTGAACAATGACCGGAACTTCTTTCAGCCCTGCAAGTTTTGCTGCTCTCCAGCGGCGTTCGCCGGAAATTATCTCATAATGATTATTTCTTTTCTGAACGATAAGGGGCTCCATGAGTCCGTGTGTTTTGATCGAATCTGCCAGTTCTTCCAGTTTATCTTTGTCAAAATTCGTTCTGGGCTGTGATTTGTTGGGCTCTACCTCGGTAATACGCACCTTCACATAACCAGTGGCCTCTTCCTCACCTGTTCCTGTTCCGGATAATGCCCCTGAATTCGCTCCGGCAGCTTTACGGGAACCTGCTCTGCCACTTGTTTTGCCGGCTCCTTCATTGGTTGTCTCATCCGGGCTGTCCTGAAATAATGTATCAAGACCTCTTCCAAGTGCCTTGTGTTTTGATTTTGTCATATCTTCACAGATCCTTTCTTGATATTACTTCGTCCGCAAGTGAGCTGTACGCCATGGCTCCGGCCGATTTGGGATCATAGACCGTAATGGGTTCGCCATAGCTCGGTGCCTCTGCCAGACGAATACTCCTTGGAATTATCGTCTGATATATGTGTTGTTTGACGTGTTCTTTGACATTCTGTACGACCTGTGTGGAGAGGTTCGGCCTGCTGTCATACATCGTGAAAACAATTCCTTCGATATCGAGAGACGGATTGAGTTTCTTCTTCACTCTGTTTATTGTCGTGATGAGCTGGCTCAGTCCTTCGAGCGCATAATACTCGCACTGTATCGGGACGAGAACCGTGTCAGCGGCTGTCATCGCGTTTACTGTCAGAATATTCAGCGATGGCGGGCAATCAAGGAAAATATAATCATATTCATTCTTAACATAATCCAGCGCGCTCTTTAGAATATTTGCACTTGGCTTATCGCTGCTCACCAGCTCGATCTCCGCTCCGGCGAGATTCACATTGGCCGGCATGAGGTCAACGCCATCGACTATATCCTTTATAATTGCCTCTTTGGCTGTGCACTCATCAAGCAAAACTTCGTAGACCGTGTTCTCGAGATTTAACTTATCGATTCCGAATCCATTTGTCGTATTGCCCTGCGGATCAATATCTACGACCAGCACATGTTTCTTCTTCTCGCCTATTGCCGCAGAAAGATTGATAGTCGTTGTCGTTTTCCCGACTCCACCCTTCTGATTTGCCACTGCAATTATTCTTCCCATCCGATACCTCACAATCATTCAGGCACTTCTGAAGTTTCACTAAAGCTTCTATTACACTGTTTTATGTTCCGTGCTTTATGTTCCAAGCTTTATATTCCGTGCTTTATGTTCTGTGCTTTCTTTTTCCCGTTTGTATGTTGTCGCGGTTATAACTCGCGCCGACATTAAATATAGCACAGACGCCGCTTCGAATCCATACATGTTTCACGTGAAACATAAACGGTAATTTAAACATCATGTGAAACATTTTTCACGTGAAACATAAACGGTAATTTAAACATCATGTGAAACATTTTTCACGTGAAACATGTGTCACAGCGGTTCTTTCTGCGGTGTTCCGGCTTTGCGCGGATACTTGAGCGAGGTCAGTTTTGCCTTGTCTACTCTTACCAGTGTTCTGCTCATCCCGGAATCGCCCAGTTCGAATTTTTCTGTCTCCGCAGGTTTTCCGCCCAAAGTTTTTATCGCATGAGCCGCGCTTGAAATTTCTTCATCTGCTTCCGCAGATTTGTATGCTACGAATGTTCCGCCTACTTTTGTAAAAGGAAGGCAATACTCGGAAAGTGTCCTCAAATCGGCAACAGCTCTCGGGCACACAAGATCATACTTTTCTCTATATGCTTTATCTCTTGAAAGATCCTCAGCTCTGCTGTGAACAGTTTTGCAATTGCTCACTCCTATCAGCTCTATTGTGTCATCCAGAAACTTGATCCGCTTCTGCAGCGAGTCCATTAATGTAACCTTGCATTTGTCAAAACAAATTGCAAGCGGGAGTCCGGGAAAACCGGCACCTGTTCCAACATCAATAATGCTTACTCCTTTGTTGAGCTTTCCAATATCATATGCTTTCACAATAGACAGACTATCAAGAAAATGTTTAGTTAACACATCATCCAACTCAGTTATAGTGGTCAGATTCATCACTGAATTCCACTTGATCAGGTTCTTATAATACAAGTAGAACTTTTCGAGCTGTGCATCAGACAGTTCAATTTCCATACCTTTAAGCTCATCCCGAAAATGTTTCACGTGAAACATTTTCCGGAATTCTTCGAAACTGTATGTGATTTCCTGTGTTTCGTTATTCATTTGCGTTTACCTCATAATTTGGCATATAACTGAATCAGCTTCTTCTCGAATAAAGCCCAGGCTCGTTCTCGCGGGAACGATTGACGTGAGCCGCCGGTCATGCGCATTTTCTTTATGCATGACCGATACAGGCCAGTCAATCGGACTGCGAGGACGCGCTGGACTCCGAACCAATCGGACTGCGAGTCGCGCTGGACTATGAACCAATCGGACTGCGAGGACGCGCCGGACTATGAACC
>JAAZDA010000116.1 GCA_012512995.1 Clostridiales bacterium
AGCTACAAGCGTTGATGTCTCCTCAGCAATCTCTTTGGCTTTCTCCCCTGTAGTCACAAATTCCTTCTTCACATAGCCTGTCACATCGCCAGATTTTATCTTGCACCACCCGTCGTCGGTCTCCTCCAGGATCTGTGCAACTGCATTACTGTATAGCTTTCCAAGCACTTCAGAATCCGTGTTCGGCTCTTTGCGTATATTTACAAAATCATCTGCCGTTGAAACAGCAAGTTTATCATCTGCTATTCCTTCTACTGTAGTCTCTGACGTTCCGCTCTTTTCTGTCGATGAGCCCGTGTCCGAAGCTGATGTACTTTCAGTTGCAGAAGTGTTTCCGGAAGAATTCCCGGCATCTTCCACAAGTTTCTTGGTCTCGTCTATAGCGTTCTGCTGGTTCTCCGAAAGATTTGTTGTAAGAATGTCGCTGACTGCGGTTCCTGCGTCTTCCTTTACAGTTTCATCTGCTGTAACAGCCTGATCAGAGTTCTGAATATCTGAAGATTCTGAACCCGCCTCATCGGTATATACTGATTCACTGGTATAAACTGCTGTTGATGCGGTTGCAGTAACAGCTTTCAGCTCTTCTTCAACATCTCTTAATGTGACTCCGTTCCCTGACAGAGTGTAGCTCACGCCCGCACTCGGAAGAGAAGAAGAAAGGCTCTTTGCTTCCGCCTTTCCGCCTGTGATAACAAATGATACTGCTGCCGCTGATATCAAGACCAGTAACGCCGATCTTCCTGAGTGCATATATGTTTACCTTTCATGCCTGAGCGTTTTTTGTGAAGGCTCACGCCAGAAAATCCGCGTATGCGGTTTTCTGGCTGTGTTATTCAGGTTTGTGCTCAGGCACAAACCTGATGAGCGAAAGATTATGCATCAGCATAATCTTCCACTCTTTCCTTTCGGGTGACCCTGAAATTAGAATCGCTAATTTGACAAGTTTGTAACAATTTATTACAAATTTGTTACAAAAATTAATATAGCATTTTGTATAGTCACTGTCAATTCAAAAAAGGCCGAATAATTAAGCTTATGGACGTGGTCTGAAATGAAAAGTATAATGCCTGATATACGGATAAGATATGGAGGGAACTAATGAAAACTGTTTTGATAACGGGAGCTGCGCACGGCATAGGCAGATCCGTCGCAGAAGCTTTTGCCGCTGAGCATGACAACCTTCACCTCATCTGCCATACTGCTCTTGATGAGCTGGAAGACTACGCAGAGCGCCTCTCTTTCAGATACCAGGTGCAATGTACCGCAGACGCTGTAGATGTAAGCGATCCTGACGCTGTGGAACAGTACTACATTGACAGGATCCACAGCCTCGATCTGCTTATTAATAATGCCGGAATATCATATATAGGCCTGCTTCAGGACATGACGCCGGCTGAATGGAATAATGTTATTGCCACCAATCTCAGTTCTGTATTCTACATGTCAAAACATGCTATACCGCTGTTTCTTAAAAACAGCGCCGGGAATCCCGGCGCTGTCATTAATGTAACTTCCGTATGGGGACAGATAGGAGCGTCAAACGAAGCAGCTTACTCCGCATCCAAAGGAGGCGTTGATTCCCTGACTAAAGCCCTTGCCAAGGAACTCTCTCCAAATGGCATCCCGGTAAATGCAATATCATGTGGATGTATAGACACAAGGATGAACAATTGTTTTGACGAACTGGAAAAAGAAGAACTGGCCGGGGAAATTCCTGCCGGCAGATTCGCATCCCCTGATGAAGTCGCATCCGCTGTTCTTAAGCTCTCGCAGATGCCCCCTTACATGACAGGGCAGATCATAAGATTCGATGGCGGATGGGTGTGATATTTCCGGTCATAATAATCATGCATCATCCCTGACATAAGAGCATGGTTTCTGTGATGTGACGATATTTATCACACCGTTATCCATTATTACAGGCGTTGTTATGATGCCGCTTCCGGTAAAATGCCCGGGCCTTTCAAAAAAGCGTTCCTGTCCAACCGATATAAGGTCATGGTGTCCTGGAAGTTCCGACGAGAAAATAGCGAGCGAATAAGTCAGGAACTCTTTGGCTGCCTGATTTATCTCATCCATCTCAAATGAATCTCTGTTGATTATCTCTACTCCAAGGTATTTTGAAGCAAAATTTCTCAGATCCTCTTCCTTGCCTGCCAGAGCGCAGAAAGAAAGCGCTCCCTCAAGGCTGAACATCTCGGCCGATTCAAACTTGAATGTGCCGCGCTGCCTGCTGGGTCCTATTC
>JAAZDA010000117.1 GCA_012512995.1 Clostridiales bacterium
GTATAGGCATATTGTCTTCATAATCCCGGCGCATCTTCTCAATCTGATCCCGCGAGCTGTTGTCGGCATCAAGTCTTGACTTGAGCTTCAGAAGAGTCTCAATGAGCTCGGCAGAAGTTATTGGCTTTAGCATATACTCACAGACTCCGCACTTCAGCGCTTGTTTTGCATACTCAAATTCATCATACCCACTCAGTATCATGATCTTCATGTCCGGATAATTGATACTCACATATCTTGAAAGCTCAAGTCCGTCCATCACCGGCATGTAAATATCAGTGATAAGGAGGTCAGGCCTCTCCCGCTCCATAAATTCTATAGCATCCTTACCGTTCTCGGCAGTTCCGATAAGCGTAAACCCCGCTTCATTCCATGGGGTCTTTGCAGCTATAGCTTCTCTTGTAAGGACTTCATCATCTACGAACAGAACCTTATACATTCATTTTCCTCTGTGTGGAAGAGCAGCCCTCCCTTATCAGTAAAACGGGAACAGCATCTCCTGATTTTCCTCAGTGTACATATTATCCCTTGTAACAAGCGCCGACCCGGAATCTGTTTCGTGGTCGACTGTTTTGCCCCTTGCAAGTTCAGCAGCCTTTTCAATTCCAAAATATCCCATTGTAAACGCCTTCTGAACTACAATTGCCTTGAACGTTCCTTCCTCAAGGCCTTCTATTTCTTCCGTGGAATTATCAAATCCCACCAAAACTATGCTTCCGGACAGTCCAAGTTCCTCAACAGCTCTTGCTGCTCCGACTGCAGAGTCCTCATTCAGGCACGCAATATATCCTATATCCGGATTTTTCTCAAGAAGATCAAGCGTCACCTGATAAGCTGTATCAACGCTTGAATTACTGTATACCGTGGCGACTATCTGTGAGGCGTGTGTACCAAGGCCTTTTCTGAAGCCTTCCTCACGCTCCTGAGCAGTCGACGACTCCTTTACATGGCTAACGATCGCTATCTTATCATCATCGGTCAGAGTCTCCAACATTGGTTCGGCCATTTTGGCCCCCGCCGCCACATTGTCCGTTGACACAGTTGCGTCAGCCAGGTCTTCATCAGTCATAGAATCCACATACACCAGAGGAATTCCGGTTCTTTTTACAAGTTTCAGAGCTTCAGTGTTTTCAGTTCTTGACGCCGGCGCCACAGCTATGGCATCAGGGTGCCTGGCGGCCGCTTCTTCGATCAGTTTGCTCTGTTCCTCTATATGCGTTTCATCCGGCGGCGCCATCACTTCAAGTGTCACATCGTTCTCTTTGGCCGAAGTCTCGGCTCCCGCCTTGACTGCCGCCCAGAAATCGTTATTCTGCATACTCGATTTCGGAATATAAATTACTGTGAGGCTCCTGGACGTATTGTGATGTACCGTGAGCAGAACGGTCGATACCACGAGCGCTACGGCACAAATTACCAACAGTATCAGTATTTTTCTGTGTTTACTTTTCATCTGTGAGAAGCCATCCTTCCTTATATGGGATAACTATTCTGACGATGGTTCCCTCTCCGACCCTGCTCTCAAATCGCAGTCCGTACTGACTTCCGTAATACAGCCGGAGGCGTCTGTTGACGTTGCGGACGCCGACCTTCTTTCCGTCATTCTCAGGTCGTTCGTCCATCAGATGGTCAAGTGTCTCCTTATCCATTCCCGGGCCGTTATCCTCGACCGTGATCTCGAGATCATCACCCTTTTTGTTCCCGGTAACTCTGATAAAGCCTCCACCTGTTCTCTGCTTTATTCCGTGATATATAGCATTCTCCACAAGCGGCTGCACCACAAGTTTTGCTATGGATGCACTGCGCACATCAGGAGCAACGCTGATATCATAATCAAGTTTGTCGTGGTATCTCATTTTCTGTATCTTCAGGTATTCGCTCACATAGCTTATTTCATCCGCAACAGTTACGATTTCCGCATTATTACTTATGGATTTTCTGAGCAGTTTGGAAAGAGAAGAAGTCATAAGGATCACGTCCCCGGTGTCTCCGCTCTCAGCCATCCAGATTATCGAGTCCAGCGTGTTGTACAGAAAATGCGGATTAATCTGGGCCTGCAATGCAGCCAGCTCGCTCTTGCGTTTTTCTGTCTGTTCATCCTGAATCCGCTTTATCAGCTCACGAATACGTGCCAGCATCGTATTGAAAGATGATATAAGATCCCCGATTACATTTGTATAACCCGGATTTTCTATACGTGTGTTAAAGTTTTCCTGCTCAGCCCGCTTGAAAGAAACGCCCAGTGCACGAATAGGTCTTGAGATCATATTTGCAATCAGGACCGATACTGCAGACGCAGCTCCTATCAGAATGGCCGCCAGCAAAACATATAAGCTCAGCAGACCATCGCTCTTTGACATCAGCTCTTTTGTATCTGTCACTCCCGCCATCGTGCATCCTGTTATTGCAGACTTGGACACAGTATAGATCCTGTCTCCGTCCTCAGAGGCAAAGCTTCCATTGCCATTTGCAAGGATCCTGTCGATCTCCTCTGTCTGGACCCCGCTGTACAGGAGCTGTTGCTTGGGATGATAAACTATCCTGCCATCCTGATCTATTATGAAAACATATCCCTTACTGCCGAGACTTATCTTCTCACAAAGGCTGCTTATGGAGCGATAGTTCAGATCAATGAACAGAACTCCGATAGTCTTGCCTGTTTCCTTATCAACAATTGCGCGGCTTAGCGTTACGACCCATGGATACTCTCCTTCAACAAGATTCTGCACATGTGAATACGCTATTACTTCTTCGCCTCCAAGCGCCTTCCTGTACCATGTTCTTTTTTCATACTCAGCATACGGGTTGATAGTGACTGAGGAATTATTTATCAGATAATTTCCATCAAGACCAAGAATGCCGATATTTACAATATCATCTCTTGTCTCACGAAGAGTAGTGAACTGCTGTTCAAGACGTGTAAGGCAGTTATCATAATCAGCTTTGTAGTGATCTGCCTCGGAATATGTCAAATAGTTGATGGTATCATCGCTTCCCAGAATGAGCTGTGCGATATTTTCCATATTGGAAAAATAAGAGTCAATGTCACTGTTCGCCATATCGATCAGCTGCCCTGTGTAGTCTGTAGCAGTACCAAGTGCCATCTCGCGGCTTCTGCTCACTGAGATGAGCATAAAAATCAGGATCGTCGAAATAACGATCATCAGGAAAGGTATCAATATGGTAGCCCGAAGGCTCTTAAATCGGAACAGTGCATTGACTTTTTTGTCTGACATCAGCCCTTTGTCACTTCCAGATACCTGTGGTAGGCATCTTCCCATGCCGTTTCATTTTCCGGCTCATAAATCTTTATATCCGGTGATTTTCTGATTAGCTCTCTTGCCTCTTCTATACTGCCCAGTTCTCCGGAAGAAATCAACTGCAAAACAAGATTTCCATATACTGTTGCCTCGACAGGTCCGGCAGAGACCCGCTTATGGCAGGCGTTGGCTGTCATTGCGCACAGAAGTCCGCTCTGTGTTCCACCGCCAACCAGATATATTGTATGATAATCCTTACCGGTACATACCTCAATCTCCGCGAGAGAATCTCTGTACTTGAATGCAAGGCTCTCATCTATGCAGCGCACGATCTGCGCTTCATTTTCAGGAACGGCCTGTCCTGTTCTTCTGCAGTATTCGCGGATCCTCTCCGGAATGTTTCCTGCCGGTACAAATTCAGGCGCATCAGGATCTATAAAGCAGCGGAATGGTTTCTCGTTCTGAGCCATCTTTTCCAGTTCGCCGAAGCCGTATTCCCTGCCCTCACGTATCCACTGGCGTCTGCTCTCCTGTATCAGCCACAATCCGATAATGTTCTTGAGAAATGATGTCTTTCCGCCGAAGCCGCCTTCATTTGTGACATTCAGTTTATATGATTCATCATTTATTATCGGTGCATCAAGCTCTGTCCCGAATAATGACCATGTTCCGCAGCTTATGAAGATGAAATCCTTCTCAGAAGCAGGAACACTCACCAGTGCATCCTGAGTATCATGTCCGCAGATAGCTATCACATCGGCGCTGTCCAGACCGAGTTCTTTTGTGATCTCAGGCAGGATCGGTCCAAGCTTTGTTCCACTGGGGATTATCTCAGGGAAAATGCGTTTTGGCAGTCCAAGAGCATTTATCACTTTGTCAGACCAGCAGTGCCCTCTGGCATCCATAAGCTGTGTCGTCGAAGCTATGGAATACTCGGCTCTCTTTATGCCCGTCAGGAAGTAGCCAAGAAGATCCGGTGTGAGCAGCATTGTCTCTGTGCGCTCCAGGAGATCCGGTCTGTCAAGTTTTAATGAAAGAAGCTGGAAGGCCGTGTTCAGTTCCATGAACTGGTTTCCTGTAATATCGTAGAATTCATTCTTGTCAATGAAGTCTCCGCTCTTCTCTATCATGCCGGCCGTCCTTGCATCCCTGTAATGGACAGGGTTTCCCACCAGTGAGCCGCACTTGTCAATCAGTCCGAAATCAACTCCCCAGGTATCTATTCCCAGGCTGTCTAAACCTCCGTCAAGCTTCGCCTTCACAAGTCCCTGCTTGAGTTCATGGAAAAGACGGAGCGTATCCCAGTACATAGTTCCATTTATCGTCACGGGATCATTGGAAAAACGGTGCATCTCCTTCAGCGTGATCCTGTTGCCATCATAAATACCCTTAATCGCGCGGCCGCTGCTAGCGCCGTAATCAAATGCCAGTACATTCTTATCAGCCATGAAAGTCTCCTTATATGCCGAAAAATGCCGCCGCAGTTCATGCGGCAGGCATCTTTCGGTACTCTGTGGTTGTTAATGTATTATCTTATTGTCTTGTAAAGAGGGCCATAAGCCTTGCATGCTCTGTAATCCTGTCCTTCTTTGTCCATTCCGAATGCGTTCCATGCTGACGGACGGAAGATGTCCTTGTCCGGAACATTGTGCATGCTTACAGGAATTCTGAGCATCGAGCACATCGTGATCAGATCAGCTCCGATATGGCCATAGCTGATAGCACCGTGGTTTGCACCCCAGTTGTTCATCACATCATAAGCACTCCTGAACGGGCCGTCCTTGCCATCGCATCTCGGTGCGAACCATGTGCAGGGCCATGTGTAATCTGTTCTCTTCCAGATCTTATCTGAAATATCATCAGGAAGATTTACAGTCCAGCCTTCAGCGATCTGCAGAACAGGTCCGAGACCTTTGACAAGATTGAGACGGATCATTGTAGCAGGCATCTCAGCTCTTGTCAGGAACCTTGCTGAGAATCCGCCGCCACGGAAGTATCCGTTATCTGCTGCGCACCACTGTGTTGAAGACATGATCTTCTCTTCATCTTCAGGAGTCACATCATACCACGGCTTCATAACGCCGTTTCCATCAGCATCCTTGAGCTCACCGCATGCATCAAGGCAGCATGCACCTGAGTTGATGAGATGGATGAATCCGCCTGCATCTTTCGCCTTGCCTTCGATCTGATAGCCTGTTGCCTTCTTAACTGCATCCTCGCTCCAGTATGTACGGACATCTGCGAACATCTGTGCACGGTTCGTAAGGAGCTTCATGAACAGCATCCCGAGGCCGTTGAGAGTATCATTCTCAGTAGCCATGACGTACGGTTCTCTCGCTCCGTTCCAGTCGAATGAAGTGTTGAGAAGAGCTTCAGGATAATCACAGTTCGGATAGAAGTCTGTCCACTGACGCTGTCCCTGGAAGCCGCCGCAGATGGCATTGTGTCCGACTGCTTCTTCTTCGCAGCCGGCAGGCAGGTTCTTGTTGCCGTTGTAAAGCTCTTTGATGATACACATCATCTTTACTGTGAATTCCCAGTCTTTTTCCTTCTGTTCAGGAGTCTTGCGGATGAACTCAGGATTCTTGTCCCAGCCTTCCTTGCAGTGAGCTTTTGTCCATGCAAGAGCCTTCTCATATTCCTTCTCATCGTAAATGTTCTCTGTCATTCGACGGATGATTTCCACCTCATCGACTGACTCAACACGCATGCCGAGATATTCCTCGATGAACTCAGGGCTGATGATAGATCCGCCGATACCCATCGTCACAGAACCGATCTGCAGGTATGACTTATCTCTCATTGTAGTTGCAGCGACAGCTGCTCTTCCGAATCTGAGAAGTTTTTCCTGTACATCAGCAGGGATAGATGTATCATCAGCTTCGCAGACATCATGTCCGTAAATGCCGAATGCAGGAAGTCCCTTCTGTGAATGTGTAGCAAGAACTGATGCCAGATAAACAGCACCCGGTCTCTCTGTTCCGTTAAAGCCCCAGACGCCCTTTATCGTCAGTGGATTCATATCCATTGTCTCAGCGCCGTAGCACCAGCATGGTGTAACTGTAAGTGTGATCGCCACACCTTCTTTTCTGAACTTTGCTTCACATGCCGCAGCTTCTGCGACACGTCCTATTGTTGTATCCGCGATAACTACCTTAACAGGCTCGCCGTCAGAATATCTGATATTATCCTCGAAAAGTTTTGCCGCAGACTTTGCCATATTCATAGTCTGATCTTCGAGCGACTCTCTTACCTTAAGGACACCTCTTCTGCCGTCGATCGCGGGTCTGATCCCTATTACAGGATACTCACCAATTAATCTGCTCTTTGCCATTTGATGCACCTCCGTTGCCTTGATGGTTGTTATATGTTGATGTTTACTGATA
>JAAZDA010000118.1 GCA_012512995.1 Clostridiales bacterium
GTGGTAAAAGCCACGTTATAATATGAATAATGCACAATAAATATACATTATAATTGAACATAAGCAACAAATATAATAAAACCAATGAAGAAATTGAGATAAATCCATTGACAGTTTTATGAGGAGTGATTATAGTGAATAACGTAAACGATTAAGGGAACCGGAAACACAAAGCAAAACAACAAGACCCGGGGAACCCAAACGCATATTATCCGCAGTGAGCGGATAAAAAATAACAGGAGGAATAAAGGCATGAAGAAAAAGGTATTGGTCACTGTCCTCAGCACAGCTATGGTGGCATCTGTTCTTGCAGGATGCGGCTCATCAACGGCAGCTGACACGGCAGCAACATCAGCGTCACCCGCAGCAACATCAGAGGCAGCAGCACCTGCAGCAACTGAAGCGGCAGCAGCAGAGGCGTCATCAGAAGCAGCACCTGCAGCAGAAGAGGGAACAACACTTAACATTCAGGTATGGAATGAAGAGTTCAAGAGCCGTGTTACAGATCATTATCCGGGATATGAGAAGGTCGATGATACACATGGTAAGATCGGTGATGTAAACGTAACATGGACCATCACTCCTTCAGATGACAACGCATACCAGAACAACCTGGATTCAGTTCTTCCCGGAAACGCTGATGCAGCAGCAGATGACAAGGTCGACCTGTATTGCATCGAAGCTGATTACGCTATGAAGTATGTAAATGCCGAGACTCCTGTTGCAATGAGCATGTCAGAACTTGGAATTACAGATGATGATCTTGCTGATCAGTATCAGTACACAAGAGACATCGTTACAGATGCTAACGGTGATCAGAGAGGGACATCATGGCAGGCTTGCTCAGCAGGCATGATCTACAACCGTGAAGCAGCCAAGGCTGTTCTCGGAACAGACGATCCGGCTGAAGTTCAGGATGCTATGTCTGACTGGAGCAAATTCAATGATGTAGCAGCTAAGGCAAAGGCAGCTGGTTACACAATGTGCTCAGTTAATGATACATATCGTGTATATTCCAATAACGTATCTGCTCCCTGGGTACAGGACGGCAAAGTCGTAGTTGATGCCAATGTCAAGGCATGGGTAGATGATTCCAAGAAACTTGCTGATGCAGGTGAAGAGAATACATACGAACTGTGGAGCGATGACTGGGGCAAAGGCAAATATGCAGACGGAAAGACATTCTGCTACTTTGGGCCGGCTTGGGTCTTCAACTTCAGTCTTTCAGCTGATGACAGCGAATCAATCGCAGCAAACGGCGGTTGGGGCTACTGCGCAGGACCTCAGTCATTCTACTGGGGCGGCACATGGATCTGCGCTGCTGAAGGCAGTGACAACCCGACACTTGACAAAGAAATCATGCTGACGATGAGCACAGATCAGTCAGTTCTTAAAGAAATCGCACAGAAGGATTCAGACTGTGTCAACAGCAAGACAGTTCTTAAAGAGCTTTCAGCAGATGATTCAGGAAACCTTGCGATCCTCGGCGGACAGAACCCTTACGAACAGCTTGCAGCTGGTGCTGAAAAGGTCGATATGTCCAACGTATCTGATTATGATCAGGGCTGCACAGAAGAATTTCAGAACGCTATGAAGGGCTACTTCGACGGAAGCTATGCAACGTATGATGATGCACTTGCAGCATTCAACACAGCAATCGTTGAGAAGTATCCTGAACTTACAACAGACTGATACTGACAAACTGAAAAACCAGGTGCCTGTTCGGTGAGACCGGGCGGGCGCCTTTTTTTCGGTACTGATGCTGAAAGACAATTCAACTGGCACAACAGGAGGCAGGCGAGATGAAGAAAAAGACAAGTAAAGTTGTCAGATATAACAGGTGGGGGTATATTTTCCTGATACCTTTCGTAGCAGTATTTATTATTTTCCAACTCGTACCCATGGTCACTACGGTATACAGAAGCTTCTTCGAGAACTACAGGTCAGGACTCAAGGTCATCGGACCCAATTTTGTCGGATTGCAGAATTATGTGACTCTCCTGACGAACGGAGATATGCTCAAGTACTTTGGAAATACAATAATTATGTGGCTCATCTGCTTCATACCTCAGATCATCTTTTCGCTTCTGTTTGCAGCATGGTTCACTGATCCCAGCCTTCACATAAAGGGACAGCGCTTTTTTAAGACAGTTATTTATCTTCCTAATCTGATAATGGCTTCGGCATTCGCAATGCTGTTCTTCACCCTGTTTTCTGACAGCGGCCCCATAAACTCGATCTTAATGCAGCTTGGCATAATATCGGAACCTTTCAAATTCCTGACTCATGCCTGGAGCGCACGAACACTTGTGGGCTTCATGAACTTCCTTATGTGGTTCGGAAACACGACAATACTGTTGATGGCAGGAATGCTCGGTATAGATACATCGCTGTTTGAAGCAGCTGAAGTCGATGGAGCTACGTCAAAACAAATATTCTGGAAGATCACACTTCCAATGTTACGTCCTATCCTCGTGTATGTTGTTATTACATCACTTATCGGCGGCCTGCAGCTCTACGATGTTCCACAGATCTTAACAAGCGGAACTGGAGATCCTGCACGTTCGACAATGACGATGATCATGTACCTGAACAAGCATCTGTACAGCAAGAACTATGGTCTTGCAGGAGCTCTGTCGGTAATACTGCTTATTATAACAGGTATTTTGAGCATGCTTGTTTACCGTTTCACCACGGTAAAAGAAGAAAATTGAACAGATAGTGTGTGACAAATGCTGAGAGGATCCTGAGGATCCCCTTAATTGGATGAAGCATTACGACGGTTTTGACGCGTAAGGTCTCTGGGATGGAGGACAACATGAAGAAAAACAAACACGAGGGCGGAGTCAACGTAGGCCCGAGGAGAGTAATAGCATATATAGTGCTTATACTGATTTCAATATTATGTCTGATCTGGTTTTATATTCTGTTCATTAATGCAACGAGATCGAACGGCGAGCTTTCGAGAGGATTCCAGCCGCTGCCGAGTTCTCACCTTAAGGAAAACCTGAACAATCTGTTCACGGGTACGCTGCCTGTACTGTGCGGACTCAGGAACAGCTTTATAGTATCCTGCCTGAGCGCAATTCTCTGCACTTATTTCTCTACGTTGACGGCATATTCGATCCACACATATGAGTTCAAAGGCAAGAGCGCCATGTTCACGTTTATTCTGATGATAATGATGATCCCTACACAGGTCACAGCTCTTGGCTTCGTGGATCTGGTAAACTGGATGCACTTGGATGACACACTTGTGCCGCTCATTGTTCCAACGATAGCTGCTCCGATAACCTTTTTCTATATGAAGCAATACATGGACAGCACATTGCCCCTTTCACTTACTGAAGCGGCCAGGATAGACGGATCAGGGGAGTTCCACACGTTCAACAAGATAGCACTTCCGCTGATGAAACCTGCAATCTCAGTCCAGGCGATCTTTACATTTGTTTCCAGCTGGAATAACTACTTTGTTCCGTCATTGGTTCTGCACAAGGATAAGATCAAAACACTTCCTATCCTTATTGCACAGCTCCGCTCAGCTGACTGGCTGAAGTTCGACATGGGACAGGTCTACGCGATGATAGCGTTCTCGATCTTCCCTGTAATCATCGTTTACCTTCTCCTTTCCAAGTACATCGTTGGCGGTGTTGCGGTCGGTGCGGTAAAGGGCTGAATTTGTAGGCAACTGCACAATATTTTTCAAAAATAAACCAAAAAATTAATCAAAGTTAATTTTAACGAAAACGTTTTAGAATAGACGTAATAGCGCGATAGCGGCAGAAAATGAGCTAATAATTAGCTGCAGTCAAACTTGTCAGACACACGAATCATTGATAGAAGTTACCGGAAATTAACGAAGGGTGTTGCTTGAAAAATGCTGTAAAATTCATGCTTTGAGTGGCACAAAGCGCAATGAGACATGGCTCAGAAAAGGACGGAAACAGATGAAAATTTTAACGAAAACGATAAATCAGAATTGACAAAAAATTAGAATGACAATTATTTGTCATTCACTTGTGCAAAATGTCCAGTCAGAGCCCACTGTTTTCATGTAATAGCAACAAATCGACCGCAAAATGTGAATAAACAATGAATTTTAATTGACATTGATGTGTATTTATTCTATGAAGATTATCGAAATCGATTGAGAAATAGTTTCGAAGTCGATAAAACAGACAGGAGGATATTAAATGAATAAGAAGTTATTAGCATCTGTTCTCAGTGCTGCCATGGTCGCATCTGTTCTTGCAGGTTGCGGTTCAACGGCATCAACAGACACAGCAACAGCAGCAACATCTGCAGCAGCGGCAGCAACATCA
>JAAZDA010000119.1 GCA_012512995.1 Clostridiales bacterium
GCAGTTGCGCCGGTCGATTCCACCCCGGAAGTCGACCCGGTGTCCGCCGTATCTGACGACGCCGCATCTGAAGATGCCGCGCCGGCCGATGCCGTGCCGGATGACGCGGCGGCCGCAGAGTCCTCATCTGTATATGACTCGGACATCAGCTTCATCATTTCATTTGGAAGCATCTCGCTGCTCAGGGTGTATGTGCCCGGCATAAGTTTTCCATCATACTCCGAGAATTTGAGCTGCACCTTGAAAACAAGGCTGCTCTCTATAAGTTTGTCGTCTTCCAGAAGTTTTGCGATCGAGGAGTCCGTCATGTCATCTGTTATAGTCACAGAAACGGTCTTGCCTTCTCCTGACGCATCCATAGCTTCCGGGCAGAAAATGCTGTAGCCCAGCCCGTACATTCTCCTGGTCTCTCCAATGAAAAACAGGATCAGCAGTATTATTACTACATACTTGGCAATGTTTCCCACCATGTCTACTATGGATTGTTTCCTGCTGAACCGGTCTCTTTTCTTTCTTCTGACCTGGTTTCTGCCATCACCTGATCGATTCCTGCCGTATCCGCCGCCGGAATATTCATTTGTGTACCTGTTTCTGCTGTCCGACATTATTCTTCAGGTCTCCAGTATCATAGGTATTATCATAGGTCTGCGCTGTGTCTTCTTCCAGAAATAATCGCTGAGTTCCTCACGGACAGACGACTTCAGCTTGCCCCAGTCTGATATCCCACGGGAAAGGCAGCCGTCAATTACATCTCTTGATATTGCCTGTGCCTCATCCATGAGCTGGTCTGATTCCTTTAGATAAACAAAGCCACGTGATGTGACTTCAGGTCCGGAGACAAGTTCACCACTGCTTCCATCCATCGCAAATGATACCAGCACAACGCCGTCTTCCGCAAGATGCTGACGATCACGCAACACTACATTTCCGACATCACCTACGCCGAGTCCGTCGACCATGACCTCGCCGACCTGCACTCTGCCGTTCACACGGGCTGATGATCTGTCGAGTTCAAGGACGTCTCCCGAGTGAAGCAGGAAAATATTATCACTTGTATAACCCAGTTCTCTTGCAATTTTCTCATGAGCCTTAAGATGCTTGTATTCACCATGGACCGGAACTGCATACTTAGGCTGAACAAGTGTATATATAAGCTTTATTTCTTCCTGACATGGGTGTCCGGAGACATGGACATCCTGGAATATTACATCCGCGCCCTTCATGAGCAGCTGGTTTATGACATTTGTTACAGACTTTTCATTTCCTGGTATCGGGTTCGATGAGAAAATAACCGTATCACCGGGTCCTATATGGATCTTTCGGTGCGTATTCTCAGCCATTCTCGACAGGGCTGCCATACTCTCGCCCTGAGAACCCGTTGTAATAATTACGGTTTTGCTGTCCGGGTAGTTCTTCAAGCTGTCAATATCTATCAGCGTATTCTCAGGTATGCTGATGCATCCGAGCTCTCTGGCGGTATCGATGATGTTGACCATGCTGCGGCCTTCAACAACGACCTTGCGCCCGTACTTGTGCGCTGTGTTTATTATCTGCTGTACACGGTCGACATTGGACGCGAACGTCGCAATTATAAGACGTGTATCCTTGTGCTCCTGAAACAGGATGTCAAATGTTTTGCCTACTGTCTTCTCTGAAGCTGTGTAGCCCGGGCGTTCCGCGTTAGTGGAATCGCAGAGTAGCGCAAGCACGCCGTCCCTGCCAAGCTCGGCAAAGCGCTGCAGATCAATGGCATCGCCGAAAACAGGCGTGTAATCGACTTTGAAATCTCCTGTGTGAACTACGACTCCTACCGGCGAATATATTGCGAGGGCAGCCGCATCGACTATGCTGTGATTTGTTTTGATGAATTCGACTTTGAACTTGCCGAGCTCAACGGTCTCGCCGAACTTCACGACATGCCTTTCGGTGACCTCAAGCATCTTGCGCTCTTCGAGCTTGTGCTCGATTATGCCCATCGTAAGCCTTGTTGCATAGACGGGCACATTTACATCGCGCAGGACATACGGCAGCGCACCGATGTGATCCTCGTGCCCGTGTGTTATCACGAAAGCCTTGACCTTATCAAGGTTATTCTGCAGAAATGTCGTGTCGGGGATTACCATATCGACACCGAACATCTCATCCGTCGGGAAAGCAAGCCCGCAGTCGACGACAATTATACTGTCCTCATATTCGAACGCGGTGATGTTCATCCCGATCTCTTCCAGACCACCAAGCGGAATGATCCGCAGTCTGGACTTCTTCTTTTGTTCTTTTCTCACTATTTCCTAAATTCCTCCTCATAAATGAGAAGCGTCCATTTCAGGGCTCGAGACCGATATCCATGTCATCGAGTGCATCGCGGAACAGATCCGACACTGCATCGAGTTCGGTATCTTCATCCACGATCTCATAAACGCTCTCGTCAGCACCCTCGGGTGCCGTGTCCTTGAGGATCAGAGCATTTCCGTCTCCTTCTTCGCTTTCCGTGACGAGAATATACGTCGTCCCGCGAAGTACGGTCTGATCCAAAACATATAATTCAACCGGCTCTTCGTTCCCCTCCGGTGTGAAAACAATTTTATCCATGTCAGTTCCCTGCCTTGATAGCCGCAATTGTGTCCGGGTTATTCTCCATAAATTCCTGCAGAATAACATTGGCCGCTATCATATCGACATATGTTTTGCGGTCATCCACCCGGATATTCATTCTGTCCATGATTTCGTCGGCCTCGACTGTCGTCAGCCGCTCATCAGACATATAGCACCGAAGACCTGTCCTGCGCTCTATCATGTCCTTAAAAGCAAGCGCTGCTTTTGCGCGCTCACCCTCAGAGCCATCCATGTTAACGGGCAGGCCTATTACTACGCCTCTGACATCATTAAGTACAATCAGTTCCTCAATGCGCGCAAGAGTTTTGCGTATCTTACTCTCTCGATCGCGCCGTATAATCTCTTTTGGCTGCGAAGTGATAAGCAGTTCATCACTCATCGCAACTCCGACTGTTTTGGAGCCATAGTCAAGTCCCATGATCTTCATAAAACATCACCGATCACTTCTGCTCTCCCCAATGGTTGTTCCTTATGTAACTCTTGAGGATCTCCTCTACAAGTTCGTCTCGCTCCACCTTCATGATGAGGCTGCGCGCGCCCATGTAATTTGTGATATATGTGGGATCTCCGCTCATAATATACCCGACGATCTGATTCACGGGATCATATCCCTTCGTCGTAAGCGCATCATATACTATCGACAAAACTTTTCTTGCCGCTGATTCCTTCTCAGGCTCTACCTTAAAATACTGTGTGCTGCCGAAATCATCCCCGGCTGCATCTGCTCCGTTCCTATTCTCGATCATATCTATAGCCTCCACGCCTTAAGCATCAATATTCCTCATAATTATCACAAGTTTATCCCAAATCGTCACGATTCACAAGTAGATACGGCGACCCGGGGATCTCAGATACAAGTTTTCCTTTTATGAGCAATCCCTGGATATGGTCATCCGTGTCATCACATCCGTCAAAACATTCTGCACACTCCGCCACCGGTATCGCGCATTGAAGATATTGTTTCGTGTGGCCGGTGATGTAGCGTGTACTCCCGCCATCAGCTTTTTCGCCTTCAAAGCTACTGTTTCCTGTTTCTCCGGCTTTCACCGGTGACATCTCGTTCTGCGTCCTTTGCTTCATCTCAGCGGCTGTCTTTGTTTCCTCCGTGAGGATCTCAACATGTTCTCCGTAAAATGAGCGGCGATACGCTTCTGACTGCCTGAGCGTCATCTTCTGGATATCATCGCTCCGCTTCGCCTTCAGACCCTCCGGAACCTGATCCGGCAGCCCTGCGGCAACCGTTCCGTGTCTGACTGAATACTTGAAAACATGTATCTCATAGAAATTGACCTTTTCGAGGAATTCCAGCGTCTTACCGAATTCCGCCGAAGTTTCACCCGGGAACCCCACTATCACGTCTGTCGTGATCGCCGGTCTGTCATAATACTTGCGCAGATTATCGACGCTCTCCATGAATTCCTCTGTCGTGTAGTGCCTGTTCATTCGTTTCAGCGTGGCATCGCACCCGCTCTGAAGGGCGAGGTGAAAATGCGGACAGATCTTGTTTTGCCCGGAAATGGCCTTTATGAAATCTTCGGTCATAGTCCTGGGTTCGAGCGATCCCAGCCTTATGCGTTCTATTCCCGGTATCTCGCAGACTTTGAGTATCAGCGACAGAAGCGCCTCATTCCCGCCTCCGTACGAGCCGATATGGATGCCCGTGATCACGACTTCTTTTGTGCCCCTGGCCGCAATGTTCCTTATTTCCTCAAGGATATCATCTGCGCTCCGGCTCCGGACTCTCCCACGCGCATATGGGATGATGCAGTAAGTACAGAACTGGTTGCAGCCGTCCTGTATTTTTACGAAAGCGCGTGCCCGCTCGGACAGGCCGGTCTGCGGTTTCGGAGCATCTGTCTCCATTGTCTGCGCCGCCGTGCAGCCTGCATCCGTCGGCAGTTCCTCACCATGCAAAGCAAGAAATTCTTCCAGGATCTCCGCGAACCTTATCTTGTCTGCATTTCCGATCGCAAGATCAACAGCCGGGTCTTTCTTAACGCCTTCGGCATCTGTCTCAACGTAACAGCCGACAGCAACGACTATGGCTTCCGGATTATGCTTCTTCGCGCGGTGCAGCATCTGGCGGCTCTTTCTGTCAGCAATGTTCGTCACCGTGCAAGTGTTCACCACATAAATGTCTGCCTTTTCTTCAAAAGGGACGACAGTATAGCCATGCTCCCTGACGCTCTCGATCATCGCATCGGTCTCATAGCCGTTTACCTTGCATCCCAGATTGTGAAAAGCTATTTTCGTCAATGTTTTACTCCGTTCCGTGATTGACTTTTCACCCCCGTCAAACTAGTATAATAAGCAATGACCATAAATTTAATTAAGGGGGACTTCCATAATGAAGACCGTTAAAATTTCTCTGAATTCTATTGATAAGGTAAAGGCCTTTGTAAACGATATTACAAAGTTTGATTATGATTTTGACCTCGTTTCAGGCAGATACGTCATCGATGCCAAATCCATCATGGGTATTTTCTCACTCGATCTCAGCAAGCCGATCGATCTGAACATCCATGCTGAAGACAACCTTGACGAGGTTCTCTCAATTCTGAAACCTTACATCGTTTAATCCCAGGGCTGCAGCGGGTCTTCTCTATTCTTGAACACTCTCGAACCATTTGCATCTACGACAAGTATTTCGTCGGTTTCAATGGCTCGCTGCACCATTTCTTCTATTCCCGCGTCCAGATTATGCTCATGACGTTCTATTACCTTGAGAACAGGCTTTGTGACAGGATGTTTTGCCACAAAGATCGTGCAGCAGTCTTCGTATGGCTGTATTGATGTGTCATACGTATCTATTTTCTTGGAAATCGTAACAATTTCCTCTTTGTCAAAACCTATGAGCGGCCTGAATACCGGCAGCTCGCAGACTCTGTTAGTGCATTCGAGTGATCTCATTGTCTGAGATGCAACCTGTCCGAGGCTCTCGCCCGTGATAAGCGCGCCGCAGGCTGTACGTTTTGCTATCATTTCCGCGATCTTCATCATGTAGCGGCGCATTATGATAGTCAGTTCGTCGTGAGGACATTTGTCATAAATGTAGAGCTGTATCTCTGTGAAATTGATGTTGTGAAGGTATATGGGGCCTGTGTATTCAGACACGAGTCCCGCGAGGTCTATGACCTTCTGAAGCGCACGCTCGCTTGTATAGGGCGGTGCGTTGTAATAGACAGCGTCCAGCTTAAGTCCGCGCTTTGCCATCATCCAGCCTGATACCGGTGAATCTATTCCGCCTGAGAGAAGGAGCATGGCCTTGCCGGCGCTCCCCACCGGAAGACCTCCCGGCCCCGGGATCACATGTGTATACATATATATCTGTTCACGTATCTCGATATTTACCGTGATCTTCGGATCATGAACGTCCACCTTAAGTTCAGGGTAAGCATCAAGCAACGCTCCTCCGAGCTCATTATTTATTTCCTGGGAATTCATGGGATAGCTCTTGTCGAGTCTCCTTGTGTGGACCTTGAAGGTCGTGTTCCTGTCCGGATATTCCTCGCCGAAGAACTCCACGGCCGTCTTTGCCAGCTCTTCATAAGGCACGATGGGATCGACCTTCATCGGGCATATCCCCACAATACCGAAAACATGCTGGAGCGCATTGACCGCTTCATCAAAATCATAGTCTTCCTCAGCGTCCACAAATATACGTCCATAAGAGCGCGAAACATGGAACTTGCCCTCGCACTTTTTCATCGCTATCTTTATCTGATTGACAAGCGCGTCCTCGAAAATATATCTGTTCTTGCCCTTAATTCCAATCTCAGCGTACTTTATGAGAAATGACTGGTATACCATATATATCCTCCGCAAACATAATTTGTTTCCTGGAACTTCCATTTTCAGAAAGCATTAAGTTCTTGAATATTTCCTCAGCATCGGCACCGCTTCTCTCAGTGCGTCAGCGCAGGCATCGATGTCTTCCATCGTGTTCATGACTGATGTACTGACCCTGATCGTGCTGTCCATATAATCCCTGCCTGTTCCGATCGCCTGCAGCGTTTCCGAGAGATGCGGGCGGTTTGAAGCGCACGCGCTCCCTGACGAAACATAGACCTTCTTCTCCTCAAGCGCATGAAGAAGCACTTCCGCACGCACACCCTTTATGGAAATGCTTATTATATTCGGAGCGCCATCCCTGCCCTGAGGCCCGTTCACATGAACATCCCTGAGCTTTGTCACACGATCAACGAGGTGTTCCTTCATGGCATATAGCTTATCTGTATCGCTCTGAAGATTGCCGTAAAGCATCCCTGCTGCCATTGCCATTCCGGCAATCCCTGCCACATTCTCAGTGCCTGACCTGAGTCCGCCCTGCTGTCCGCCGCCAAATATTATATTGTGGATCTTCACTCCGTCCGCGATATAGAGGAGTCCTACTCCCTTGGGACTGTGAATCTTGTGACCGCTTGCCGCGAGCAGATCTATATGCATTTTCTTCGGGATTATCTCGGCTTTGCCGAAAGCCTGTACCGCATCAACATGGAAAAGCGTGTGCGGGTTCTTCTCCTTTATCGCTTTCCCTATCTCAGCTATAGGCTCCACCGCGCCGATTTCATTGTTAGTGTGCATTATCGAGACTATGATCGTATCATCGCGTACAGCGTCCGCCACTTCTTCTGCCGACACAAGACCCATCTCATCAACAGGAAGATACGTCACCTCAAAACCTTCACTCTCAAGATATTTCATTGTCTCAAGAACAGCCGGATGCTCTATCCTTGTCGTTATGAGATGCCTGCCGCTCCTTGCATTTGCCCTTGCGCAGCCTATGAGTGCAAAATTATCAGACTCTGAACCGCAGGACGTAAAAACAAGATTCTTCGGCTGGCACTTCAGTATCCCGGAGAGTGTATCCTTCGCCTTTCTTATCTCATTCTCCGCCTCGACACCTTTGTGATGCATGCTCGACGGATTGCCATATTCCTCAAGATAAATTCTGTTCATGAGCTCGGCAACTTCAGGAAACACCCTGGTCGTCGCCGAATTATCCAAGTAATGCTCTGTCATATATTAGTTATGCCTTCCTGATCTCCATAAGATATATCAGCCACGATAAAACTGTCATTCCCGCAGTCTCGGTGCGAAGGATACGTCTTCCGAGAGTCACCGGCTCTATGCCTTTTTCTGTGCACATCGTCACTTCTGCCGGATCAAAGCCGCCTTCCGGCCCGATAAATACAGCCACAGAATCACCCGGCCTTACGCTCTCGAATATTTCCCTTGTACTTCTCCCGTCCTCCGAGAGTTCATAAGGTATTATCCTTACGTCAAGACCCGATGCGTATTCCGTTGCCTCTTTCATGCTCATCGGCTCTCTGACGGTGGGCACTATCCTTCTTCTCGACTGACCGGCCGCGGATTCCGCTATTGCCTGCCAGCGCTCTACCTTCTTAACTTGTTTTGCCGGCTCGAGCTTTACAACAGAGCGGGCGGTCTTTACAGGAACGATCTCGGCAACACCGAGTTTCACGCATTTCTGTATGATCCACTCCATTTTATCAGCCTTGGGAAGCCCCTGGAAAAGTGTGACTTTTACGGGGAGCTCAACATCCGCTTCCTTCACAAAACGCAGGCTGCAGACCACGGCGTCATCACTGATCTCCACGATCCCGTAACGATACTCATTCGTATCCGCGCTGTCAGTACTGCTGACGGAAATTTCATCCCCCGGCTTCATTCGCAGCACGTTCTTTATATGATTCACTTCGTTCCCGGTGACTGTGAGTTGATCCCCATGTACCGCGGACGGGTCCGCAAAAATATGGAGCATACTATACTGCCTTTCGCCCGACGACGCAGTGCCATTCGCCCTGATCTGTGATGTCCACGATATCAAGACCTGCCTTCTTCATGGCATCAGCGACCTGCCCTTCGTAACCGTCGATTATTCCTGATGTTATGTATACTGCTCCCGGTTTCATCGCCCTTACGGCCGCCGGTGTGAGCGGCACGAGTACCACCGGAAGAATATTGGCTACAACTATATCGTACTTTTCCTCGCCGACCTGTGCCTGTACTTTGGGGTCACCTATAAGATTTCCAAGGATCATCTCGAATCTGGACGGATCGACATTGTTCGCTTTCAGATTATCATTTACAGCAGGAATCGCGCACGGATCAAGATCAGTCCCGACTACATGCTCAGCGCCCAGCATCAATGACAGTATGCCGAGTATTCCGCTGCCTGTTCCGATATCAAGGAGCTGTGTGCCCTTCTTCAGGTACTTCCTTATTTCGCGCACACACAGCTGCGTGGTCTCATGCATTCCACTCCCGAAAGCTGTTCCGGGATCAATATGGAAAACAAGTGTCGGCTCTTTTTCTCCGCTCTTTTCTTCAGGCTTTTCCCATGAAGGAATGCAGAGTATATCGTCGATCCTGAATTGGTGAAAATACTGTTTCCAGTTATTGATCCAGTCGATATCCTCTGTCTCATCCACCGATATCACATATTGCCCGACATTTGTTCCCCAATGGGCGAGGTCGCTCATGATGCCTTTCATGCCCATACTGATTTCCTCAGGGGTTCCTGTCTTGCCATTCCCAAGCTTAAGGGTTCCGTCTTCGTCTTCTTCCACATAAAAACTGAGGACCGCAGTGCCGTCATCCGGCTGTTCCTCGGGCATGATGTCCACGAACATCTGCTCCTTCTCAGCAGCGGTCAGCGGTATGTGATCCTCGATCTGTGCTCCCTCAAGTCCTATATCCTGCATCGAACTTATTATGACGTCCTCCGCATCAGAATTGGTGCGGAGCTTAAATCTCATCCATTTCAAAGGGCTGTATCCTCCATGTCAGTCTATATGTCAGGCTTTGAAAAACTTGTTCTTTTTCTTCTTGCCGCCTGCTGTATCAGAGCCATCCGGATCACTTACTGAAGCCGCTGCTGTAAGCGAATTCCCTGTGATCTCATCGAACTGCCTGAGCAGATCCTTTGCTTCTTTGGAAAGCCTGGTCGGAACATCGACAACCAGATTCACATACTGATCGCCGCGGACATTGCTGTTCCTGAGCGAAGGCGCGCCTTTCCCGCGAAGTCTCACCTTTGTATCTGTCTTTGTCCCTGGCTTTACATCATAAATGACCTTGCCATCGACAGTCTCTATTACTATCGGTGCGCCAAGTACGGCTACCGGGTATGAAATATTGACTGTTGTGTAGATGTCTTCATCCTGACGAACGAACATGGGATCAGCCGAAACAAGTACTTCCACAAGGAGATCGCCTCTCGGTCCTCCGTTGACTCCTGGCTCGCCCTTTTCCCGTATCCTGACGCTCATACCGTTATCAATACCTGCCGGTATGGTGACTCTTATAGTCTTCCTGCTCGTCTTATATCCACTGCCGCCGCAATCCGGGCATTTCTCTTTTATTATCTTGCCTGTCCCACCACAGTCAGGGCATGGCTGTACATTTCTCACTGTTCCGAAGAATGACTGCTGCGTATACACTACCTGACCTTTACCTCCGCATTTCGGGCATGTCTGAGGCAAAGTTCCAGGTCTTGCTCCTGTACCGTTACATGTGGGACATGAGTCCTTAAGATTCATCGTAATATCTTTATCACAGCCGAAAATCGCTTCCTTGAAACTGATGTGCACACTGGTGCGAACATTTGATCCCTTCATGGGACTGCTCCCGGAAGCTCCTCTCGATGTGCGTCCACCGCCGAATATATCCCCGAAAATATCACCGAATATATCACTGAAGTCTGCGCTGTTAAAATCAAAGCCGCCTGATCCGAATCCGCCGTTGCCGTCGAATGCCGCATGACCGAACTGATCATATTGCTTGCGTTTTTCTGTATCACTCAGCACCGCGTAAGCTTCTGATGCTTCTTTGAATTTATCTGCGGCAGCCTTATCTCCGGGGTTCATGTCCGGGTGATATTTCTTGGCAAGTACACGATATGCCTTCTTGATATCATCGGCTGATGCATTCTTATCAACTCCGAGGACCTCATAATAATCACGTTTCTGTTCTGCCATAATGCCTAAATCTCCTCATCTGGTATATACTGCTAAAACCCAGGCCGCATTACAGGTCTTTGCCTGTCTGCAGCCTGGGCTGTTTACATATTTATAGCCTTGATACTGTTAAGTCCATCAGACCTCTCTGTAGTCGCCATCTACAACATCGTCCGGTCCTTTTCCTGTCTGACCATTGTTCTGCTCAGGTCCTGCGCTCTGCTGAGGTCCCTGACCTGCTTCAGGTCCCGGCTGAGGACCAGCCTGTCCCTGTGCTCCTGCCGCTGCGCCTGCTGCTTCATACATCTTAGTGAAAAGCTGCTGGGCATCGTTCATGAGTTTTTCTTTCCTGGTCTTAAGTGCATCTACATCGCTGTCACTTATATCAGCCTGATCCTTTGTGCGGTTCAGGACTTCCTTAAGGTCTGCGAGATCTGCTTCTACTGTAGCCTTCTCATTGGCATCTACCTTATCGCCGGCTTCCTTAAGAGCTTTCTCTGTCTGGAATGCGAATGAATCAGCTTCGTTCCTCGCATCAATAGCGTCTTTCTTCTTCTTATCCTGAGCTTCGTACTCAGCTGCTTCCTTGACAGCCTTGTCGATATCATCCTCAGACATATTGGAGCCTGCAGTGATCGTTATGTGCTGATCCTTGCCTGTTCCGAGATCCTTAGCCGAAACATTTATGATGCCGTTAGCATCGATATCAAATGTAACTTCGATCTGAGGGATTCCGCGAGGTGCCGGTGCGATGCCATCAAGTCTGAATCTGCCGAGTGACTTATTATCATGTGCAAACTTACGCTCACCCTGGAGAACGTTGATATCAACAGCTGTCTGATTATCTTCTGCAGTTGAGAATATCTGGCTCTTCTTTGTAGGAATAGTAGTATTTCTGTCAATAAGAGGTGTAGCAACACCACCCATTGTCTCTATTGAAAGCGTCAGAGGTGTTACATCCAGAAGAAGGATATCGCCTGCGCCCGCATCACCGGCGAGCTTGCCGCCCTGAATAGCTGCACCTTCTGCTACGCACTCATCGGGGTTAAGGCTCTTGCTGGGCTCATGGCCTGTCAGCTGACGTACCTTTTCCTGTACGACGGGAACACGTGTTGAACCACCGACAAGAAGTACCTTACCGAGATCTGTATTTGCAAGACCTGCATCTTTCATTGCGTTCTGTACGGGGATCGCTGTCTTCTCGATAAGATCGCTGATAAGTTCCTCAAACTTTGCTCTTGAGAGATCCATATCAAGATGCTTCGGTCCGTCAGATGTAGCTGTGATGAACGGCAGGTTGATATTGGTCGTTGTGGAAGCTGAAAGTTCCTTCTTGGCTTTCTCTGCTGCGTCCTTGAGTCTCTGCATAGCCATCTTATCTCCTGAGAGATCAACGCCTTCCTTTGCTTTGAACTCAGAGATCATCCAGTTCATGATGCGGCTGTCGAAATCATCACCGCCAAGATGTGTATCACCGTTTGTAGCAAGAACTTCGATGACGCCATCGCCGATCTCGATTATGGAGACATCAAATGTGCCGCCGCCGAGATCGTATACCATGATCTTCTGCTCTTTCTCATTATCAAGTCCATATGCAAGTGCTGCAGCAGTGGGCTCGTTTATTATACGCTTTACATCGAGTCCTGCAATACGGCCTGCATCCTTTGTTGCCTGACGCTGAGCATCGTTGAAATATGCGGGGACTGTGATAACAGCCTCTGTTACTTTTTCACCGAGGTATGCTTCTGCATCAGCTTTGAGCTTCTGAAGGATCATTGCTGATATCTGCTGCGGTGAATACTTCTTGCCTTCGATAACAGGGCCGTCATCCGTGCCCATTTTTCTCTTTATTGAAGCTACTGTATTGTCAGCATTCGTGACTGCCTGACGTTTTGCGGGCTCACCTACAAGCCTCTCGCCGTTCTTTGTGAAAGCTACGACTGACGGAGTTGTCCTTGCGCCTTCCGCGTTGGGAATAACTGTGGCCTTGCCACCTTCCATAACTGCTACGCAACTGTTTGTTGTACCTAAGTCAATACCGATGATCTTACTCATAATCTATCCTCTTTCCGTGCGCTATCCAGTGCACTTACCTGTGAATTCATGTCAAAACAACTCTAAAACCTTACTTAACCACTCCTACCATGCTGTGCCTTAAGACACTGTCATGATACATATATCCTTTCTGAAGTTCCTGTGCCACAGTGCCTGTCTCATATTCTTCTGAATCGACCTGCATCACTGCGTTGTGGAATTCAGGATCGAACTCTTTTCCGATGCATTCTATCGGCTTTACACCCAGTCCTTCGAGCAAAACATTCATCTGCTGGTATATCTTCTGCATGCCTGTCGTAAATGCGTCGTCCTTGTCCTCTTCTTCTATTGTAGCAAGACCTCTTTCGAAGTTGTCCACCACCGGGAGCATCTTTTCTATGACATTTTTCTCTCCCATCGAGAACATCTGCTCTTTTTCTTTATCGGTGCGTTTTCGGAAATTATCGAACTCAGCCATCTGGCGTTTCAGCTGATCTGTCAGAGCTGCATTCTTATCCTTGAGCTCTGTGATCTCTTTCTTATCCTTTCGCCATGAAAAACCGCTTTTCTCTTCCCTGGCGCCATCCTTGCTCCCGGCTGAACCTTCACCCTTTTCGGAAGTCTCATCCTTCTCAGGTTCCTTATCATTATCAGAAGTTTTGTCCTCTGGTATTTCCGGCTCATCAGTTTTGACGGTTTCCTCAGCTTTATCTTTGATATCGCATTCAGCTTTTTCTGCTTCCGCTGCCTGGTCTTCCACGACCTTGTTTTGCCCGGTGTCTTCGGGTTCCTTCTTTAGATTTTCTTCCATGTCTTATCCTTTCACTGTTTATAATAGTCATCCAGTTGAGTCATTATCTGTTTCATGACATCAACGACCTTGTCGTAGTCCATTCGCTTAGGTCCGATGATACCTATTGTACCTTTCATCCCTTCGCTTAGTTCATATGTTGCAGTGACTACGCTGCAATCTTCCATTCCCTGCCCCCGAGCCGGGACCTCTCCGCCGATGTAGACCTGTATTCCTTCGGTGTCCGGATCAGCAAGTGTTTCTCTGACAATGTTGCCAAGAACCTGTTTCTCTTCGAAATCTCCGATTATCCTGCTCGCTTTGGACTGATCCGCAAGCTCCGGATATCTGAATATGTTGTCTGCGCCGCTCGTATATATCTCGGGATGTTCATCAGCTTCTATGGCTTTCGCCGCCGCATCGATCACATTTGCGACTAGCTGACTGTGCACGCCGGCCTGTTGCTTGATCGCCGCTATCAATCCGATGTTTATCTGTTCTATCGCGAGTCCGGCAAGGTTCCCGTTGAGAAGCATGTTCAGCTTCAGCAGTTCCTGGGCATCGATCTCTTCATCCACAGGGATCATAGTGTTGCGGATAAGGTTTCCCTCAATGACTATTACCGCGAGCACGTGCTGTGCATCGACCTGCGACAGCTGGATGAACTTGATCTTGTTGCGGCTTATCACAGGGCTTGAGATCATCGACGCGTAATTTGTATTCGTCGCGAGGAGCTTTACGACCTGCTTGAGAAGATTCTCAAGTCTGTCCTCCCTCGCGAGAAGAACTCCCTCGCGCTCCTGCTGGCTCTTCTCTTTCTCCCTCAGCATCTCATCTACATAGAGACGATAGCCAACATCCGAGGGGATCCTGCCTGCCGACGTATGTGGCTGGATGATAAGTCCCAGTTCCTCCAGATCCGACATCTCATTGCGGATCGTTGCGGCGCTCAAGTTAAGGTCGGCATATTTCGATATTGTCCTGCTTCCTACCGGTTCTCCCGTAGCCAGGTATGTACGGATGATGGCTTGCAGGATTCTCATTTTTCTTTCCGGCAATTCCATTCCCTGTCCCTGCTTTCTTATCAGGCTATTAGCACTCGTCTTGTTCGAGTGCTAACACCTTACAAGTGACAATATAGCTCCCCTTATAATTGATGTCAACATAATAATTCTAAAAAATGCATAAAGAAAACCCGCAGCACGATTTTGCCGCGGGTTTTTAGAGTAGTCGAATTTATGTATTCAGAATAAGAATATTACAGATCGATCGATCCAGCCTCGCCATCGATAACAAAGAATACTTTGTTCTCTTCAGGTTTGATGTAAAGCTCTACCTTTGTAGCATTCTTTTTGCCACTTGCTGCTACTGCGCCGGCCTTTATATCTTCAAGATTGACATCCCTGCCTGCATACTGAACATGGATCTCTGTCTTAGCTGTAGCTTTCTTAACTGCTGTCTCTGCTTTCTTTACTACGGTCTTGTTTGCCTTCTCAGCTACTTTTTTGACTGACTTAATATTCTTTTCCACTTTTTTCTCTACCTTCTTTTCTGCTTTTGCGACAGTCTTCTTAACTTCGGCTGCCTTCTTCTCAACTTTTTTCTTCTCTTCCTTTACCTGCGCTACGAGTGTTTCCTTCGCTGAATCCGCTGCCACAGGTTTTGCAGGAGCTGCTTCCTTGACTGCTGCCGGTCTGACCGGTGCGGGAGCTGCTACTTTGACTGCTGCCGGCTGTTCAGGGGCTGCTTCCTTCTTAAGGACAGCCTGTTTTACAGTCGCTTTGGGTTTCTCTGCGCTCTTCTTCTCTGCCATGCTAAATGATTCTCCTTTCACAGATGAATCCGTTACATTGCCGAAAGCCTTTTGTTTACAAGGTTCTTAATGATTTTTACGATTTGAGACTAGCACACGCCATTCGTGTTGTCAACAATTTCAATATTTTTTATGCAGTGGCAGGAAACGATATTGCGTAGTTTATAGTCGTTTTTCGTCGCTGAATACAGGCAATAATGTATTTCAATGCATTTTTATGCATTTTTATCTGTGCAGGACACCAAAGAACAGAATGACCACTATGCCCAGTAC
>JAAZDA010000120.1 GCA_012512995.1 Clostridiales bacterium
GCGTTGAAGACTGATGAGCGTCTTCCTGACTTAGCACAAGCCCGAATTTTTCAGTCCGGACGTTCGCATTCATGATTGATGTTACCTGCGTTTTTCAACATGAATCGTTTTACAGTGAATATCGATATGACCGAAAAAAGACATCATTACCCATCAATAAAAAATGGCGGGTGTATAACCCGCCGTTTGGTGGACCCGGGTCTTTCGACCAGCCCAATAGAAAAAACCTACAACTGTCGGCCAACTAATTCTGAAATCTTTTCTTTGCTCCAGAATTCATTAGGCCAAAAGAATACTTTATCTTTTCTTTTTTTGAAAATTCGGAAAGGTGTGTCAGAGTTGTCATAAATATGAATAATATCACATAGAGTTACAAGCTGTGGGATCAGTGCGAGTGACTTATGATATCTGGAGATGATCTTGTCTTTAGGGACATTATGACCGCCATCATCAGCCCTCGAAAGGACACGAATAATATTAATCGTTGGGTCATTAGTCAACACATAGATGCAGCGCACAAAATAACCCTGCTCTTTTGATTTCTTTAGAAGATTAAGGTTTCTGTCAGTGGAAAGAACAGTTTCAAAAATGAAATCCTCTTTTTTTTTCAATGCATCTTCTCGAAGAGATTCTGCTTTTACAGCAGCCTCAAGATCTGTGCAACCAGTACTTGCTTTTATATCATCGGCATTGATATATTTCTGAATCCCATTCACATAAGCAATTTTGAAAATGGTACTTTTGCCAGATCCATTTGGCCCCGCAAATACGATTACTTCTGGTTTGCGAGTCTCAGGCATATTCTCTCCTCCCATCTGGGTATTCGAGATAGGGCTTGCCGGTTTCATGGTCATATTTGGCAATTGGAACTTTTTTTATTTTTTTTCTCTCATTTTCCAATTCCACAGCTTTAATAAAACGTTCAGTGAGCTCATCATCTGGAATTCCGAGAGTAGAATCTAATTCATTTCCCATAAGCGCTCCTTTCAGTCATAGAAAGAATAAAACTGTCTCTATTTATCGAAATAAGTATAACATGAGTCGATAAAAACGAGTATTGCCAGCCAGATTAAGGAAGACCTGATAATGATTTTTAAAGTGGACGGTTATCTGACATATTTGTATTGTCGCAAAGGATAAACTGACTCATGCCATTTCGGACCAAAACAAGTGAAAAACGGGACTCTTTTTACGAAAACAAAAAACCCGCAAACTCTTGTATTCATTGCGAAGGGATTAACGACATTTGCTTCGCAAAAGTCGTGACAGCTTACTGCGTAAGCTGTCAGTCTGTGACTCGCCACAGACCTCTGCGTCCCGAAAATTTGCATATTAGAATAATGTGGAAGAATCAAAGTCTTGCGGTGTCCAAAGTTTTAAATCCATTCCCTTATCAATTCCATTTGCATGGTGTCTGGTTTCTCCAATAGGATTGAGATAATTATTTTGAATTTATTCCCATTTATTGAAGTGTGTGTTATTTGGAATTACGCATGAATAACTCAGACACGCTCTCGAATAATTGCTCATATTGCGTGTGATAGTTGCGAAGGCTCCTGATGACGGATCCTCTGGGAAATTGCCTCAGGTACGACTGCTCTTTATCAATACAGGCGAGATAATTGTAGATGGCGTCGATCCCTTCCAGCGCTCTGTCGAATTCCGGCGCCGGATAATCCAGGAGCAGAAGTGTATCCTGCGGATGATACATCGGATCATAATGGCGAAAGAACTCCGGCATCCCCCTTCTGCATAGTGTCATGAAGACAGATCATTCCATAATCGTCAAAACAAGATTCTATCCGATTGTACATTTCCAGGGCATCATGTGTTTTGCCAACAACCAGTTTATAACCAATATCATAGGCTTCCTGCGCTGTCATTTCAGGTCGCAGAGCTGAAGCACAATTCCCAGTTTCGTTAATGCAGTACAGGACAGCGTTCATTAGAAGTTGCATTGTGTCATATGATACGGATGTGCTTTCATATCCGGCGTAACGCTCAGCAAGTTTCGCAACAACACTGACCAATTCTTCAGGAGAAAAATCATTGCACGAGTTCATTCAGCACCTCCAGAAAAAGAGCATGATCCCATCGTGGTACAGGATCAAGCTTCGCGTATTCGCCACTGCCATCTGAAGCAGGCAACCCGTCGTATCCGGCGCGGACTGCGCTGGCAAATATTTCAAGACAGGTAGTCTCGAGATAGTCGGTGTCCCCGTAACAGATACCGTCAAACTGCTCTTTCATGAAATGAAGAAGTTCATCATCAGTGATCTCGTCATTCATCTCATTTTTGTATTCGAAGAAGATGCGTTGAAGACTGATGAGCGTCTTCCTGACTTAGCACAAGCCCGAATTTTTCAGTCCGGACGTTCGCATTCATGATTGACGTTACCTGCGTTTTTTCGTTGATGATCATCAGATCTGCAGCATTCATATCGCACCTCGCGGGAGTGAGCCAAAACAAGTGAGAAACCCATTATATACAGGCTTTTCCCACATTACCATTCTTGAAAAAAGAGGCATTTTGTGGTAATGTAAAGTACATCAGAAAAGGAATATTAAAAGCAGGAGCCGCTATCAGAGGACTTCTGCTTTTTTCAGGCGAACAATCAAAATCGTTAAAACTAACTGTGTAGGCTTCCGGTATGTGAACAAGCATCCTCCCCCAAAAAATCGCTATACGGAAGCTGTTTTGAGGGCTATTGAAGCACTGAAAACAGGCAGTGTTCTGCTCATTCTGCTCACAATAGTTGACGAGAATGAATAGAATGAGTAGAATGATGACTAGAAAGAGGAGATCCGATTATGAATGAAAACGAGAACGTAGAACTTAAACGGGAAGTAACTGACGAACTGAAGAAGGAAATTGTTTCTTTTGCAAATTCCTATGGCGGCACGATATATATAGGAATTGAAGATGATGGAAAAATCAAAGGGGTGTCTGACGTAGATGGAACTATGCTTAAGATCACCAGCATGATAAGGGATGCTATTCATCCCGATATCACTATGTTTGTGCGGGTGCATTCGGACAAAATGAAGGACCACGATGTGATTCTGATTGATATATCTGAAGGCACAAATAAGCCATACTATATTGCAAAAAACGGGCTGAAACCATCGGGAGTATATGTACGCCAAGGCAGCGCCTCGGCGCAGGCATCAGATGAACAGATCCGCCAGATGATTAAGCTGACTGATGGTGATACATATGAAGATGAAGTTTCTGTTTTGCAGGATCTGACTTTTAGTAAGGCGAAAGATGTCTTTAGGCAACACAATATGAAGTTTGCAAACGAGCAGATGATCACGCTTGGATTAAGAAAGCAAAACAAATTATGGACTAATCTAGGCCAGTTGCTATCTGATCAGTGTCCATTCTCAGTCAAGACAGCGGTATTTGCAGGTAAGGATCAGACTGAATTCAAGGATCGTAAGGAGTTTTATGGATCATTATTGAAACAGCTTGAGGACAGCTATGAATTTATACAATTGAATAACCCTACAGCCGCATCATTCCAGGGACTATATCGGAAGGATGAAAAGTCATATCCGGATGATGCATTAAGAGAAGCACTGCTGAACAGCATTATTCATCGTGATTACTCATACAGTGCAAGCACATTGATAAGCATTTACGGTGATAGAATTGAGTTTGTTTCTATTGGTGGACTGTTGCCGGGAATTCATAAGGAAGACATTATGCTCGGCATTTCGGTGTGCAGAAATAAAAAGCTGGCTGATATATTCTATCGCCTCGACCTGATAGAAGCATACGGAACAGGCATACAGAAAATCCGCAATGCGTATGGCGCTTCGGATAGTAAGCCTGAAATACTGGTGGCACCTAATTCATTCAAGATAATTTTGCCGCAGATGGTTTATGATGATGCGCTATACTTAAGTGAAGAGAATACATCAGAACAGCAGACGGTGCTGGACTACATTGAAACAAATGGCACTATTACCAGAGAAAAAGTCGAAACCATATTGCAAGTGAGCCCTTCCACGGCAGGAAGGATACTGCGCGATATGTGTGACAACTCATTAATCATAAAAGCAGGGCGTGGGAAGGGCACGAGATACAACAAGAACAACAGTCAAAACTAATAAACTACGGCGACGGGATCAACGCCATTTGCTTCGCAAAAGTCGTGAAAGCTTGCTCCGCAAGC
>JAAZDA010000121.1 GCA_012512995.1 Clostridiales bacterium
ACGCTCATGGAAATACTGTTTATAATGTTCAGCACTGTCACTGCCGTGATGATTGCAAGAAAACCGTATACGAACAGCAAGAAAGCCATGTATGTACTGGTGGTCCGCTGCTCACGCCGGTCACTGAATGCGTATTCACTGCCTGACATGTCATGGATCGCTTCTACATCATCATCCGTTGCACCACTGATTGTCTGTACCATCACCAGTGAATAATCTGAAATGCCTGTCAATCGTTCAAAGGTCTCACCGGATGTGATCAGCGTAACAGTGCCATCTGTGCTCCCATCTTCGCTAAAGGGGTTATATTTCAGAAGCCCTGCGACTTCTAATGTTTTGCCTGCTACCTGGATCTGATCTCCTGTTGCGACCGGGGTCTGTTCATCCCAAACTGCGAGCACATACTTGCTGTCTCCATATACCTTTGCAAGATCGCTGCCTTTTCGGAGCTGGTGATCTTTTGCGAGGCATTTCAGATCAAAGTCATCATAGGAAATCACATCGACCACACTGGTTTCTGAATTCTCTGAATTTTCTGCATTCACATTGGCTGGAATTCCAAGACTGCTCCTTCTACCAAAGACGCGCTTTACACCTGACATATTGCTGATCTTATCCAGCAGCGCAGTGTCGATTGAATTCGAGCCATCACTGCTCGAAATGCTGATGTCAGCAGTGCTTGATGACTGGGGCATGATATATCCCACAAGGTCGATCATCACGGAGAAACTAAGAAACAAAATGATGCTAAGTGCAAAAGAACTTGTCATGAGAAGCAGGTTCTTTTTGTCTGATACGGCGTGATGAATGCCAAGTGCTGTTTCAATTTTGGGGAAGCGTACATTTGGGACATGGCTTGTCTGCTTCGCCGTTTCATAATTGCCAGATACCGCCATGACCGGTGATACTTTTGACGCTCGTCTGGCCGGGGATTGTGCTGCAAGCAACACTGTAATAACTCCCATAAGAACGCCACAGATAATTCCGATAATACTGACTCCAAATAGTGGCATATCCGAAAACTCTTCGCCGACAAGAAAACGCAGTGCCCCACACAAGCCCCAGGTGGCAGCAACGCCGAGCAACACGCCGATGGGGACCGCAGTTTTGCACCAGTTCAGTGCTTCCAATCTGACAAACCGGATGATCTGACGACGGCTCATGCCGATACAGCGCATCATGCCAAAGAATTCTGTCCGCCGGGCGACGGTGCTGTTCATACTGCTGGAGATCATCAGAACGCCCGCAAGCAGAATCAACAGGAACAATACTGCCGCAGCTCCAAACAAGGTTTGCGCCATTGTGCTGCTCAAAAGGCTCTGTATTGACTGACTGCCATGCTTCCCGATCAGCCTGCCCGCTTCCATCCGCACACCCATATCCGCCATGCTGAACACGGCAGTGACCAGAAATACAGCAAAACAAATGCACAGCAGCGTCATTCGGTTCTGCCGTTTATGGGCTTTAGCAGAAATAGGAATAAGACTCAGATAGCTCTTCATTCCCGGCACCTCCCCAGATCGGTGAGCGTGCCGTCGGATACTTTCAGCATGCGGTCTGCGGACCTTGCGATGCTGGGGCTGTGGGTGATCATTACAATGGTCTGCTCATATTTTTGTGCGGCACTTTTGAGAAGGGCAATGACTTCGCTGCTGTTCCGGGAGTCAAGATTTCCGGTCGGCTCATCCGCCAGGATCAACGACGGACGGGTCAGAAGAGCTCGTCCGATGGCAACTCTTTGCTGTTGCCCTCCGGATAACTGGCTGGGAAGATGATCACGGCGCTCTTTAAGACCCAGCACTGTCAGCAATTCCTCCAGATACTCTGTGTTCGGTTTCTGGTAGTCGAGCAGCACAGGGAAAATGATGTTTTGTTCGACCGTCAGTTCGGGAATCAGGTTGAAGGCCTGGAAAATAAAACCAATATTTCTGCGGCGGAATACAGTCAACTGACTTTCCTTCATTTTGAAGATATCGTTCCCGTCTATAAAGACTTTGCCGGAGCTTGGAGTATCAAGCGCTCCCAGCATATTCAGCAGCGTACTTTTTCCGGAGCCGGATTCCCCAACCACTGCTACGAATTCGCCCTTGGTGACCGAAAAGCTGACATCTTTCAGTGCGCTAACTGCTGCCTCCCCGCTACCGTAAGTTTTGCTGATGGCTTTCACTTCTAACAGATCCATTATTTCCTCCATAACGGAGCTGTTTTTGCTTATGCGATTGCGTTACTATCGCATTGCGCACGCCAGAAAATCCGCGTATGCGGTTTCCTGGCTGTGTTACTCGGGTTTGTGCTCCTATGCGACGGCTCCGTTCGTCGAATTACGAACCTGTACGCTTCTCTTTCACGATCATTTGTCATGTCGATTTTGCCTTGTATAGCCTGGCTTTCACAGTATACCAGTAAATGCGGAGTATACCAACATTCGCGGGTAATGAAGCATATCCGGCAAGTGTCTGGCAAGCTCGTTTACCCGCGAAACGTGGCGGATCACTGATTTCGCGGGTAAGGGTGCATGTTCGGCAAGTGTCTGGCAAGCTCGATTACCCGCGAATCGCGGCGGATCACTGAATTCGCGGGTAATGAAGCATATCCGGCAAGTGTCTGGCAAGCTCGATTACCCGCGAAACGTGGCGGATCACTGATTTCGCGGGTAAGGGTGCGAGTCTGGAATATCGATTACCCGCGAAACGCGGGTAGCACACCAAAATCCGCGGGTAAAAGAAAATAATCTCCCACTAATACAGTAATTGAAGTAGAATTATGCATAGTAGTGCCAGCTGCGTTGCTGGTATCGGGTGAATTCGACCGCTGACACAAACAAATCTCATGGAACAAGGGTGCGGACGGCATTCCAGCATATGGATTTATTTCAAGTTGTACCGGAAAACTTTTTCAGCATATTGACATCACCAAATAAGCGGCTGTATGTGCAGGCGCTGTTTGTTCTGCGCGATGCATTCAAGACAGAGCTTCTGATAAGACGCGAAGACCTCAACGCAATGCTGATAAGCTCAATGGAGAACACGATAATAAGCGCAGATTTCAGTGCTGATGAAAATCTGGACGGCAGTGGGCAAATTGCAATTAAACCTGGCGACAGCGGACCCGCAACAAATAAGGGCGACAGCGGAACGGCCACCAATAAGGGCAACAACGTATCAGTCGCAAGCCGGAATATCAGTACGGGAGCCGACATTGATGCACGCTCAGCCAGAGTTTTCCAGGGCAATGACAATCTCTCAGCAAGGATACATTTCCTTGTCCGCAAGCTCAGAGACACGGGTTGGCTGGAGATCGAGACGGAACGCGGCACATTCGAAGAGAACATTACTATCCCCGATTATGCGATAGAAATAATCGATATCCTGCATGACCTTTCCACAGAACGCGTGCGGGAATATAACAGTTATGTTTTTGCCACATATGCGACGCTGAAGAGCGTTGCAGAAACACCTGATTTTGCATATACAGCGCTCAACAGCGCCTACAATAACACAACAAAACTTGTCGATGAGCTCAAAACACTTTACAACAACATTCGAAGATACAATCAGCGTGTTCTGAATGAAACAGACGTTAACAGCATTCTCGCCGAGCACTTTGACAGGTATAAGGAACAGATCTACAACGCGATCTATTATCCACTCAAAACAATTGATTCCATACCGAGATTCAAGAATTCAATTCTGGCCATCCTGAATTCATGGCTGTTGGACGACGAAATGATAAACACGCTCGTGGCGCAGGGCAGGCAGAGACATGCGCTTTCGAAGGAAAGTCACGATAATGCTGACGGAATCGGCAACCGCGACAGGTCAGGCACAGATGAAGGTTATCGAGCTCAGGGAATAAAGCCTGACGGTGACAGTGAGACTTCTGCAGACATCGCAGATCACGATACCGTTATCACCATGATCAACACAATAACCGACATTTATGACAGCGTTGAGAAAATGATCGACGACATTGATAACAGACAGACCGAGTACACACGCGCATCAGTCGAGAAAATCAGCTACTTCATGAACGTTGATCAGAGCGTCAAGGGACGGCTCGTGAACCTCCTGCATAACAGTGGGAACAAAAAAATACTGGAATCAATGGAAGAATCTATACACATCTGGAGACATTGTTATTATGACAGTCAGTCGCCATATACAAGAGTTAAACGCACGAAGAGAACAGAAGGCAAGCCGCTTGCACTCAGCGCGTCAAAACTCTCTGACGGCATGATCAGCGATTTCCTTGATGATGTGCGCAGACAGTACACGAACAAAAAGATAGATGATTATGTGATGGCTTTGCTTGGAAATGCATCTGAAATCACAACTGAAGAGGTAAGACTTGAAGGCTCAGAGGACTTCATTATGTTCTTGCTGGGAACAATACGCGGCAGAGAAAAGACAGCACCGTATTCGGCAAAGTTCGCAGAATTCAGCGAAGAAAATGTGGATGTCAGCGGGTACAGCCTGCCGGAAGTGAAATTTATCAAGAAGCAGGACAGGAAGCAGGACAGGAAGCAGGATGTTTAACAATATTTAAGAGGTCGGAGGAATAAATGCTCACAGAAGACTTTAACAGACTTGGCATTCAGGAACAGGAGAACTTCAAGCGGATAGTGAATATGCTTCTTGCCCACACATTCCTGTTGTCTGATCAATACGATTTTGCAAACAAGATGACAAAGACGGATCCTGACTATAGATTTGTGGAGAGAAACTTCGCACTCTTTCAGGACTATTTTGAATACAGCGGATTTCATCTGGAAAGAGATTCAACGTATGGAGTGATATCACTTGTCAGCACCAATGACTACAACCGGGTGCATTTTGACAAGCTGACAACGCTGACACTCTACACACTTCGTCTGATCTTCGAGGAGACGAGAGAAGAACTCCAGCTGAGCAACGAGATCTTCACCACGACCGGGGATCTCATCCAGAAAATGATAACGCTTGGCGCGATCACAAAGAAACCGGCGAACCGTGAGATACACGAATCACTGAGGCTCCTCGCACGCTTTCAGATCGTGGCAAAACAAGATGGAGCCTGGGAAGATGCTGACACCAGGATCCTCATCATGCCGACCATCCTGTTTGTTGTTTCAGCTGATCAGATCGCAAGTATGAACAGGCTCATCGACGATTCTGACGAGAATGCGGGCGACGGAACTATAGATGCTGGAGCGGCAGACGACGAAACAGCAGACGACGGCACGACAGATGACTGAGACTGCGGGCGACAGAACTGTGGACGAAGAAGACGGAACAGCAGACGACGGCAAAGACGAGTGACGTCGCGTAAACGACCGCGTCTATGTGTAGAAGCATGGAGGTAACATGAAGAAACTCAGTAAAATGCTGATGACATATTGGTACAGCTATGAGAATGAACTGATCGATTTTGGCATGCTCAATTTCTTCACAGGAAAGACGGCTGCCGGAAAATCGACGATCATTGATGCGCTCCAGCTTATGCTCCTGGGTGATACACAGAGCACATATTTCAACAAGGCCGCGAACAAAAACGCCAACAGAACGCTCAAAAGCTACCTTTACTGGCAGAACGGCGATGATGGGGCGGCAGGCTACAATTATCTGCGCAAGGGACCGTTCACTTCGTACATCGCGCTCGAATTTCTCGACACGGAAACAGACACACCGTTTACCATTTGTTTTGCCGCGGACTGCTATGCAGACCTGCAGTACGACTACAAATGGGTGGTCCTCACGCACAGCGGCATCCCGGAGAATCACTTTGTTAATGTCAAAACAAATGTCCCCTTCAACATTCAGGATCTGAAGACATATCTTAACAATGAGATCGGCAGGAAGAACTATGATATCTGCGACACGAACCGTCAGTACAGGGAACAGCTCAGGGCGCGTTTTGGCAATGTCAACGGCAAGTATTTCACGCTTCTTCGTAAAGCCGTACCATTCACGCCAATTTCTGACATTGAGAAATTCATCACGGAGTCCATTTGTGATATTCACAATGAAATCGTTGTCGAGGACATGCAGAGCGACATCCTGATATATAAGCGCCTTGAGGACGATGCCAGGCGAACACAGGATAAGATCGGGGCACTCGAGGCAATCCACACTGAC
>JAAZDA010000122.1 GCA_012512995.1 Clostridiales bacterium
CCCTTATTCCCATCAAAAACTATATAATATGTGTTCAGTGTTCCAGCAGTAAGTGCAAGCAGTGTCGCACCGCCAGCAGTAGCATCAATGATCTTGTGGCTTTCTGTACCTGTATCAGCCGCTGTGCCATCTGCGTTTGCGCTTAGAAGGTTGATCGTCTTGTTTCCGTTGAACGCAATGGTTGAAGAAACTGTAATATCATCAAGAATATAAATATTTGTTTCTGTATTTACTGCAGCTCCTGCATATGCTTTGTTCAAGGTCGCATAAGGATTGGCAAGAGTGCCATCTCCTGTCGTATCTGAACCCGTACTTGCTGCATAGTAACTGATCGCCGGCTGAGGATCTGCAAATGTCTGCGGCTGATTTGCAGAAGCATTCATCTGCTGTTCCAGCTCAGCATCGCTCATAACAAGAACATATGCATCATCAGAATTCAGCTGATACCAGCCCTCATTATTATTCCCTGTATACCCGTGATAATAAACCAAGCCATCCGCATCTTCATAGGTATGCAGACTGCTGTCTGATACGGTTAATTCCAAATACGCAATTGCATTATCGGATGCTTCAGTATCTGCAAACACAGTCTCAGCTGTTATTCCTTCTACCGTTATATCCTCTGAATATGTTTCAGCATCTATCCCATCTTTCTGAACTGATGCCGCAAACTGATATGTTCCGTTTTCTGTTACTGTATATCCTTCTGCAATATCAAAAGACACCCCGTTGATGCTTGAATCTGCAACGGTATATTCTTCTGATACAGCAAATGAAATATCTGCAGAATGTGTATTCTCACTCAGCTGTACAGCAATCTGAATGGGTTTCTCTTCTGCCTCTGTATGAGCGGATGCGGACTGTATACCTGCAATTGATAGAATTGCTGCCAGTGTACATAAAAAGCTGTTTTTTAGTGTACAGTATTTCACACAATAATTATACGTTATGTGAAATGTCAAATACCACGTATTTCATAACTAAACTACTTATTATTACATTGTTTCATTTAGATTCAGCGGCTTAGCACTAAGTGCATATGCGTCTTGAATTGTATGAACCGGTGTTCTGAACAGCCTCGAAAAGAGCTGTGGATTATTGAGCCTTGCCATTGTACTTCCTATAATCTTCACGCCAGCGTTTGGAAACAGAACAGACAGGTTCTCTGCCTGTGACACATTCAGTATTACTGTAGCTCTTTCCTGAAGAGCGGCATTCAGCAGCTTTATCAAAGACATAGAGTCAAGATATACACATTCCTCAATCTTCAGATAAGCTCCCTGCTTAAACATTGTTGCATATCCCATGATCTGATTCTTGCCGTTATAATACGCAACCACCTTGCCGCCGCGGGCTATAATCTCTTTTCTCAGCACTTCAAAATCATTTAGATCACGAGCATAGAAGCCATTGAAGCGTCTGATAAATGCCGAATATACCTTCAGCATATCAATCGGCGTCGGCTCATATGCACAGCCGAAATTGGTAATGCGCTTTACATCCATTCTTGTCAGTACATACTCACTGCGTTTATAGATCATCTCAAAACCATAAGGTGCATATAGAGATGGATCATACGCCTGAACTAGAGTAATCAATTCCGAATGCTCGCAGGCATTCAGTACTGTATCCATTATTTGATGCATATATCCTCTATTGCGGTATTCCGGCAAAGTGGCTACACCGACAATCATACTTGTCCGTAAAACACGGCCATTAAACATCAGTGCATGCGGCATGCGGCAGACACCGGCTGCTACTTTGCTGTCTTCAATTAGGACATACCCGTATTCCGGTTTATACTCCGCCTTGAAAAAAAACTCATTTTCCCGCGGATCTTCCTGTGTAAAGCACTTTTTCCACAGTTCTTTCATGCCAGCTGTATGTGCCTCTGTTGCCTGAATAATCATGTTCAATGTCTCCTGTCATTAACAGTATATCGGTTTTCTGAGTATCATGCTTCTTTTTTTCCTCTATTGCGGTGTATAATCCTTGCATCGAACAGTATGCATCATATTCACCGCTGAACGATGGCAGTCAGGGTTCCGGTATTGCACCGCTTGCTTTGCAAGCTGAGCTCACCCTGTATCTTCTGTCCTGCTCAGAAAGGAATCTATGTTAAGTCACTGTACAAACACCCCAGCCGCAGTATTTCAAAATCAATCGTTTCTTCTGTTCAGGAAATTGTCACTGAACGATACAGCAGTTCTGCGTCCTTATCTAGATAAAAAGACGGGGAAAGCCTGCAACTTTACAATTGGACAGCTGCTGATGTGGAGAGATTTTCTTGATACTCGCATTGCCGAAAAGAACGGGCAGTTATTCATTCATGCTATCAGTGAAGGGTTTCCAACTCTTGTCATTCCTGATATGGAATTGGATGATTCCTATTTCGATGCAGCAGATGCTTGGTTTGCTCAGAACAAGCAGGTGCCTGCGTACTTCTGCTATGATGAAGCCAATTACGAAAAGCTTCTGAAACGCTATCCAAATATGCAGATTAAAGAAGAAGACTATGCCTTTGACTATATATATGATTATGC